>CAZFKF010000051.1:0-12269 GCA_964518805.1 uncultured Planctomycetaceae bacterium
AGGACATGGGGGATAGGCCAGGAGTCTTTCCGGGGCGATCGATGCCATGAAGGCCACGCAGGTCACGGCCACGAATCTGACGGCCGAGCGGGACCAGTTGCGCAAGGATCTTGCCGAGGCCCGCAAACAGCGCGAGGACACGTTCAAGAAAATGGTGGCGCTCACCGACGAATTGCACCAAACCGCCAATGAACTGACCGCACTGAAGGCCACGAACGTCACTCTGGTGCAGGACCTCCAGAAGTACAAAGACCTCGCCCGCATCATGAACGTCGCCAACGTCGACGTCGCATTGCAGAAGGAGCCGCCCGCTCTGAACGGCAAGGTTCTCTCGGTGAACGGCGCCGGGCTGATTGAAATCTCGGTCGGCTCCGACGACGGCCTGAAGAAGGGGCATCGGCTGGAAGTGATCCGCGGTGGAGCTGCCGGACAGACCTACTTGGGTCGCGTCGAGGTTGTGGAGACCGTGCCCGAGCGGTCCGTCTGCAAGATCATCCCGGAATTCCAGAAGGGCGCCATTCAGAAGGGTGACTATGTCGCTTCCAAGCTCTGATGACGACATGGGCGGCGTCGCTGTCAAGCCCCGGGCCGACCTGTACACGGTTCTCCTGCTGGTGGCCCTCCTGGCGCTGATCGTCGGGACCGTGTTCCTGTATCTGGAGGGGGCCGATTACGGCCCTACGCCCACCGGCGAGCCGACGGTCCAAACCGGCCTGTTCAGCCCCATCCCGGCTTTCCCACCGGCCGGTCGTGCCGCCGTGGCGGTCGCCGTTTCGGCCGATCCGGGGCCGCTTGGCCTCGGATGACGCAGACGGCGCGGATGCGATGGCGACAGTCAATCTTAGCTCCGGGTGATTCGACTCATTTGGGGCTCCCTCGGCAACGGGTCGAACCGTTGTGAGCCGCTTTTCGCGAGAAGTCGCGGCTTCTCGACACTCTCCCAGCGACGATCCAAGCATTCCGCGAAATCGAATCTTAATCTATTGGCGCACAATGGTTTGCGCCCACGCTTTTCCGGCCGGTGAGGTTGTGACCTCGCGGCGAAAGCGGTATACTAAGCGGTTTGAAACTTGGGGTTCCGGACGGACTGTGGAACCGTCTTCGGTTCGCGCTTGGGGGGGCCGCTTCCCGGCGCAGCTTGTAGAAAGGATTGCCCTTGTCGAGCGACTCGAATTTGCCGCCTGTCCCCCCGGACGATGAGGATTCCGCTGTCCCGGAGGGTGAGGGGTTGTCGGGCGCGGAGGTCGTGCCAGGCCGCATCGTCGATCTGGCCATTGAAGATGAGCTCAAGGGCTCCTATCTGACCTACGCCATGAGCGTGATCGTCAGCCGGGCCCTACCCGACGTGCGCGACGGTCTGAAGCCCTCGCAACGGCGGATCCTGGTCGCCATGAGCGACCTGAACCTCACGCCGGGGGCGTCCCGGATCAAGTGCGCCAAGATCTGCGGCGACACCAGCGGCAACTACCACCCGCACGGCGAAAGCGTCATCTACCCCACCCTGGTCCGCATGGCCCAGGAATGGAACATGCGCTACCTGCTGGTGGACAAGCAGGGGAACTTTGGCTCGATCGCCGGGCTGCCGCCGGCCGCCATGCGGTATACCGAGGCCCGGCTGTCGCCCTTTGCGGCGGCGATGCTCGAAGACCTCAACCTCGACACGGTCGACTTCGTCCCCACCTACGACGAACGGCACCGCGAACCCACGGTCTTGCCTTCGTCGTTCCCGAACCTGCTGGTCAACGGGGCCACGGGCATTGCCGTGGGCATGGCCACGTCGATCCCGCCGCACAATCTGGGCGAGGTCTGCGACGCTTTGATCAAGGTCATCGACGACCCCGACGTCTCGATGGACGAGCTACTGGACATTGTTCCCGGGCCCGATTTCCCGACCGGCGGGATCGTCTGCGGACGCTCCGGGATTCGCCGCGGGTATTACACGGGCCGGGGGACGATTACGGTCCGCGCCCGGGCCCGCATCGAAGAGATGGCCAAGGGCCGCACGCGGATCGTCGTCACCGAGATTCCCTACCAGCAGGCCCGCGACACGGTCGAGCAACGGATCGCCGACTTGGTGAACGAAGGCCGCATCGAGGGCATCTCCAACATCCGCAACGAGAGCGACCTGAAGGAGCCGGTGCGCCTGGTCCTGGACCTTAAGCGCGACGCCGATCCCGACATCGTGCTCAACCAGCTCTACCAGTTCTCGCCGCTGCAAGACAGCTTTTCGCTGATCTTCCTGGCGCTGGTCGACGGCAAGCCACGAGTGTTGTCGTTCAAGGCGATCCTGGAAGAGTACCTGCGGCACCGCGTGACGGTCATCCGGCGCCGCACGCAGTTCCTGCTGGCCAAGGCCCGGCAGCGCAAGCACACGGTCGAGGGGCTCCTGGTGGCCCTGGCCAACATCGAGGAAGTGATCCGCGTGATCCGCTCCTCGTCGAGCCAGGCCGAGGCCAAGGAGCGGCTGGGCCACGTGGCCTGCCCTGCGGCCATGCTCCGGCGGGCCCTGGGCGACGAGGGATTCGCCGCCATTGTCGCCGAGCGGGGTGCGATGGAGAGCTATCCGCTTACGCCGGTGCAGTGCGACGCCATCCTCCGCATGACGCTCGGCCAGTTGGTCAACCTCGAACAGGAGAAGCTGGCCGGCGAGCACAACAAGCTCCTGGCCGACATCGGCGAGTTCAACCGCATCCTCTCCGACCAGCGGAACATCTACCAGATGATCCGCGACGACCTCAAGGATCTCAAACGCCGCCACGCCGATCCGCGGCGCACGGAAATCAGCGGCGAAGAGATCGGCGAGATCGACATGGAGGACCTGATCGCCGAAGAGACGATGGTCGTCTCGATCTCCTCCAACGGCTACATCAAGCGCACGCCGATCACGGCCTATCGGGCCCAGCACCGCGGCGGCAAGGGGCTCACCGGGGCCAAGACCGACGAAGAGGACCCCATCCAGAACCTCTTCGTCTGCAGCACGCACGACTACATGCTCTTCTTCACCAACCAGGGCAAAGTCTACTGGCACAAGGTCTACGGCATTCCGGAGTTGGGCCGCGACCGGCGCGGCCGGGCGATCGTCAACCTGCTGAACCTGGCCGAAGGCGAGCAGATTGCCGACTGCCGCGCGGTCCGCGACTTCGACAAGCCGGACCACTACCTGGTGATGGCCACGCGCCGCGGCCTGGTCAAGAAAACCGAGCTGACGGCCTACCGCCGGCCCAACCGGCACGGAATCATCGCCATCAAGCTCCGCGAGGGCGACGAGCTGGTCGACGTGGTCGTGACCAAGCCGGGCGATGAAGTGGTGCTGGCCACGTCGCGCGGCATGGCGATCCGCTTCCGCGAGTCGGACGCGCGGCCGATGGGCCGCGCGTCCAGCGGCGTCAAGGGCATCCGGCTCATCGGCGACGACATGGTGGTGGGCATGGTCGTGGCCGATCCCGAGGCCTGCCTGCTGACCGTCTGCGCCAACGGCTACGGCAAGCGCACCCCCTTCGGCCCCAACCTCACTCTCGAAACCGACGGCAGTCCTTACGCAGATTTGGCATCCGACCCGGCCGGAGTTCAAGACGACACCGCTGGTGAGGCCGTCGACGAATCGGACCAGGAAGACGCCGAGGCCGAAGAGGGCGACGAAGGCGACAATCACTCCTCCCAGCGATCCTACCGCACGCAGAACCGCGGCGGCAAGGGCCTTCACGACATCAAGACTACCGAGCGCAACGGCCCGGTGATCGGCATCGTGCGCGTGCGCGACAATGACGAGCTGATGATGATCACCGCCCGGGGCAAGATCCAGCGTCTCCCGATCAGCGACATCAGCATCATCGGACGCAACACGCAAGGCGTGCGGATCATGAGCCTCGACGAAGGCGACACGGTGGTCGCCGCCAAACGCGTCCCCCGCGAGGAAGAAGACGCGAAAGACGAGGGCTGAGTCGGTCCGTAGGTTGGGTCTCCGACCCGACCGGCGTTCCAAAGCACGATACGATCGTCGGGAAGCGGTTTCACAACCGAGACTTACGTGATTGTAGGTCCGGGTCGGAGACCCAACCTACGGCGATGCACGCCGGGCAGACCAAGTCGCTTCTATCGCTTCGCCGCCTCGATAGCGTAGAGCACGACCTCCGGCGGGTTGCGGAAGGTGAGCGTCTCGTGAAGCCGCGTCATGGTGGCCTTCGGTTCTGCCGTAAGAACGCCGCCGAACGTGACGAAGTGGCTGGCCGGAACCGAGCCCTCGATACCCACGCCACCCGCTCCCGAACCGGGCGCAATACTGTACGACGCGGCAGCGTCGGGCGTGACGAGTCCCAAGCCAAGTTTCTGGTCGTTGAACTTGATTCCCCAGACTGCCTCCGCAGCCTTCACCTGGGCCGGAACGCCGTCGGCGTGCTTGCCCACCGGGCCTCCGGCGCCGCTGGAGAACAAGTACTTGCCGGGGGTGAAGAATTCGGCGGCGAAGTTCTTCGGATCGTCAAAGTCCCAGTAATAGCTGACCGGCTCGGCCAGCACCACGTCGATCCACGAGCAGCCGGCGTACAGGCTGATGCTCTTCACCTGGCCCGTCGGAGCGCAGCACTGGTAGCGCACCAAGGCCGGCCCCCGGGCCGCGCAGGTCAGCGTGTGCTGAATTCCGCGATGGTCCATGCCGGCGTCGGAGAAGCCGGCCCAACCCGTTTCGCCAGGTTCGGTCAGATCGCGGTTGCCCAGTGCCTTCACCTCCCAACGATACACGTGGGCCCCCTCGGGCCCGAGCAGCAGACGCACCTTGTCGTTTTCGAGCCATTTCATCCCCTTGGGGCCGTCCTTGGTCGAGACGGCTTGGGGTAGCGATTTGGACGTCGGTTTGGACCCGAAGTAGACGCGAACCGTCGCCTCCGAGCCCTTCGCGATGCGAGGAATCATAAGGACAAGTCGCGGCCTCGCAGGTTGGCTCTCTGAGCCGACCTGGGCGTCTGGATCGGCTCGGAGAGCCAACCCACAGGGAACGATCTGGGCTGGGATTTCTTGAGCCGGGCCGCCGGGGAGCAGGATGAACGCTCGCACAGGCTTCACGGCGAGGTCCGCCGGAAGCGAGAGGGGAACTTCGACCGGCAACTCCTCGCGATCGACGCTGCCCGCCTTGACGATTACGCCCATGCGGTGGCTCGCCGTCGGGTCGGTCCACGGGACCTCAGGCGCTAGCGGCGCGCCGACGAGGTCCCTGGGACGCAAGAATCGCGGGAATTCGGCGGGCAACAGCAGCCCCAGGTCTTCCGGCCGCGGCAACCGCTTCCCTTCCTGCAACCGCGTGCGGGCGTCGGCCAGTTTCTTCAGCAATGCGTCGTACGTGGCAATCGTCGCCGCATAGCGTTTCGTGGTCCAGTCCAAGGCATAAGGCTTGCTCTCCTTGAGCCACAGGGCCGAGAAATCGCGGCAGAAGGCGGCGCAGGCGGCGCGGTTGGCGCGGACAAGGACCTCGGCCTTGTCGACCAACGGCAAAGCCTCCGGGGCCGGTCCGTCGTAGGCCTGCGTGTACAGCCGGGCCGCCTCCAGGCCGTCGAGCATGCGCTGGCCGATGAACTCCATGCGCCGGGCCCCGAAGAGTATTGCGTCCAGGATATGCTGGTTGACGACCGCCTCGCGCCGGCACGCCTCGAGATGCTCGATGGCCGGACGCACTACGGCCAACAGCCGTTCGGCCGAGGCCCGGATGGCCTTAGGATTGCGCTGGGGCGAAAAGTCGTTCTGCCAGAAGCGGCGGTTGTTCATTCCTTCCATGCCGGCCATGCGATGCGTCTCGGCCAAAAGTTCGATGGCCTGTCCGAAGTGATCGCCGTTTTCGCCAAACAGCACGGCGCCCACGCGGCGCTGGAAATCCTCGCGTTTGGTCTTCGATGCGTTCCATGAGCATTCGGCGGCCCAGGCATCGGCGTGCCACTTGGCGGCCTTAAGCCCCTCGCCGTCGTCGAACCAGTCGGTGTTGAGCATGCCCAGCGCCCCGTGCTTGACGCCGTCGCGCACGAAATTGTGGATGTTGGTCATGGCATTGCCGAAGTCGGGCAGGATGCGGCTCCAGTTGTCTACGCCTGGGCAGACGAAGAACTCGTAGCCCGACTTGGCAAAGGGGATGATCTGGCTCTCGAAGTTCGCCCGCGGATCGTAGGCCCAGGTGAGCATGATCGTATCCTTGGGGATTTCTCCAAGGTTTTGGGGATGCTGGAGGATGATGTCGCCCCACATCATCATTCGTTTCTTGTGATTCTGAGCCAGCAGGTCGTGGATCCGCCGGATGTGGCGCACGTACACGCCGCCCACGCCGATCTTCTTGGCCAACTCTTTCGACGGCCCCTCGCCCAGGCCGAACGTCTCATCGCAGCAGACGTTGAAGAAGGGGAACGGCACCACGGCGCACTGCTCGGCGTACATGTCGTCCAGCAGCTTGTAGCTCGCTTCGTTGACCGGGCAGAGGATATCGCCGGTCTCCCGCACGCCGGCGTATTCCGGATGCTTGAGGATGTTGCCAAAGTGTCCGAACGACTGCTGGTTGCCGAGGATCTCGACGCCCAGCGGCTTGGCGAAGGCCACCAGGGCCGCCAGGTCTTCGGGCGTGAGCGAGCCGTCCTTGGGCCCGATCTTGGGGTGCTTCTTGAAGGCGAACTGGTGCTCCATGTAATAGGTCATCAGGTTCATCTTCAGATAGGCCCCCAGGCCGGCCTCGAACTTCAGGGTTGCGAGCGTGGAACTCGGCCCGCGAGTCATGTCGTCCTGGAAGCACCGCCAGCGAAGCGAGGGGTGATCGGCGATCTCCACGCACGGCAACGAGTCGCCGCGGCGGTTGGCGCGGATGAGTTGAACGACGGTCTGGGCCGCGTAGAGCAATCCGGCCGCATCATAGGCCGCAGCGGCAACCGCTCCGGGGCCTACCTCCAGAATGTAGTGCCCCGGCTTCGCAGGCCGAACGAGCCGCGGCGAGAATTCGGCCGTGATCTTCTCGGTGCGGGGACGGCACAGCACCAACGTGTGCAGGCCGTCGCCAACCGGCGCCCGCCTCGTTTCGGGCGGCTGCATTCCGGCCCGCTTGATCTCCTCGACGATCGTTGCCACGCCCGCGTCGCCGAGCGAATCCGAACAGAAAAGCACGAGGCGGCCCTTGAGCGTGAACTCGCCGGGTTTGAGTTCGATCTTCTTCGGAAATGGAATCAGACGCAGGGAAGCCGCTTCCTCAGCCGCAGCGGGCGCCAAGCACCCCCAACCGAACAGTATGACCAGGGCAAGAGAGCATGGGCGTTTCATCGTCGTTCTCCCTCGGCAGGTTCGTCGTGATCGTCGCACCGGCAGATCGCCCCATTATAATGGCCCGCCCGCCGCGCCGCAGCCATTGTGCCAAGATGAGCAGACCGACGTCGCCGGGTTTGCTGGCCGAGACACGATTGCGCTGGTAAGATCAGCAGAGCATCGTCTGGCTGGATCGTCCAGCCAGACGCCAGGGGAATCCCGACGATTGCGGTTTTGAATACCAAGGAACCAACGAAATGGTCCAAAGAGCAATGATGCGTCGACTGTTCGTGGGGCTGGCAGCGATCTGGTGGTACGCCGCTTGCCAAGCCGCGGTTGCGAGGGAACCGGCGTACGAGGTGGACTCCCGAGCCGATGTGAAGATTCCCATGCGGGACGGGGTCAAGTTGTCGGCGCACATCTTCCTGCCAAAGGCGGAGGGCCGATTTCCCGCCGTGCTGATGCGAACGCCCTACGGCAAGGGCGACGTCAAGAATGCCGGGGCCCGTTCTATCGCCTCGCGAGGTTACGTCTACATCAGTCAGGACTGCCGGGGTCGGGGCGATTCGGAAGGCGCGTGGGTCCCTTTCCTCAATGAAGCGAGGGACGGCGACGACACGCGCGCCTGGATCCTGTCCCAGAACTGGTCGAACGGAAAGATCGGCACAACGGGCGGGTCCTACGTGGGTTTCACGCAGTGGGCGTGCGCGCCGAATGCGGGCGACTCGCTCAGGGCCATGTTCCCGATTGTCCCGCTGGTTGAGCCGCACGGCGACGTCGCCTACGTCGGCGGAGCGTTCCAGCTTTCCCTGTCGATGGGCTGGGGCACGATGGTTTCGCGCAGCGACGCGGGCGCCCGATGGGGCAAGCTGGACTGGCCCAGGGCCTTTCGCACACTGCCGCTTTGCACGTGGGATTCGGCGATCGGCGAGAAGGTGCAGTACCTGCGCGACTGGATCGCTCACCCGCAGTTCGACGAGTACTGGAAGCAAGGCACCGTTCGCGGACGGCTCGACGAGATCACCGCGCCGATCTATGCCGTGGGAGGATGGTACGACATCTTTTCCAAGAGCGTGCTGGAACACGTCGGCGAGGTCCGGAAGGCATCACGATCGCCAGACGCCAGACGCCATCAGCACGTGCTCATGGGGCCGTGGGCGCACGGCATCAGCAACAACGGCAAGGTGGGAGGGCTCGACTTCGGCAAAGCCTCGGTCGTCGACCTCAACGCGATCCAGATGAAGTGGTTCGGCCACTGGCTCCAAGGCGAGCCCACGGGCGTGGAAACGTGGCCCCCGCTGCGGATCTTCGTCATGGGGAGCAACCAATGGCGCGACGAACGGGAATGGCCCCTTGCGCGGACGAAGTACACGCCGTACTACTTCTCGAGCGAGAAGGCGGCGAATACGCTCAAGGGCGACGGGCGGTTGGGCCCGGCGAAGCCCAGCCCCTCCTGCCCGAGACCGGCCGACCGGTTTGTCTACGACCCGAACGACCCGGTGCCCACGCTGGGCGGCTGCAACCTCTTCGGGTGCCCGGCCGGGCCCTACGATCAGACGAAGGCCGAGGAGCGGCCAGACGTCCTCGTCTTCACCAGCGACCCGCTGAGCGGCCCCCTCGAGGTGACCGGGCCGATCAAGACGATCCTCTACGCGGCCAGCAGCGCTCCGGACACCGATTGGACGGCCAAATTGGTCGACGTCCACCCGGACGGCCGCTCGTTCAATCTCTGCGACGGCATCCTCCGCGCCCGCTATCGCGAGCAGTCTGCGGCCGGCGGTTCGCCGATCACGCCCACCTTGATCGAGCCCGAAAAGGTCTATCGGTACGAGATCGACCTCTGGGTCACGAGCAACGTGTTTCTGCCCGGACACAAGATCCGCGTCGAAATCTCCAGCAGCAACTTCCCGCGTTTCGACCGCAATCCGAACACGGGCCATCCATTCGGCGCTGACACCGAGTTGAAGAAGGCGACCCAAACCGTGTATCACAGCGACGAGTACCCGTCCCACATCCTGCTGCCGGTGATTCCCCAGCCGTAGTCGCCTCGGACGGTCTTGTTCATGCATCTCCATCCTTTCGCATCACAAGCCACAAAGTCGTCATGAAACAGATAGCCGATCTCAACCTGCAAGATGTCCAGGCGGTCTACAGCGGCCCGGAAGGGGCGCTGTGGGAACTTGTCATGGGGCAGCAGATCCACATTGGCGGGTTCCAGTCGTCGCTGGATCTAGCCGAACGGGCGGGCATTGGGGCCGGCATGTCGGGTGTCGATTTGTGCTGTTGCACCGGCGCCGGCATGCGCTTTTTGGTGCGTTTCCGTGACGTGAAACGCATGCACGGCGTGGACGCAACCCCCAGCGTGGTCGAACTGGGACGACGCCGCTGTGCGGCGGAAGGACTCGCCGAGCAGATCGATTTCACCCTCGCCGACGTTTGCGAGACCGGCCTGCCGGCATCGGGTTTCGATTTCGCCTGGGGTGAAGATGCGTGGTGCTACGTCGTCGACAAGCCGGCGATGATTGCCGAGGCGGCACGCCTGGTCAAGCCGGACGGGGTCATCGCCTTCACCGACTGGATCGAGGGTCCCGCGGGGCTCTCGGCCGACGAGGCCGAACGCTGGCTCCGGTTCATGAAGTTCCCCAACGTCCAGGACTTGGACGGCTACTGCGATCTCCTTTCTAGCGCCGGCTGCAAGGTGGAGGTGGCCGCGGACACCGGCCGATTCGCTCCCTATGTCGATCTATACATCAACATGCTGCGCATGCAACTGACGGGCGACGCGTTGCGGATCGTTGGGTTTGATACGAAGCAGATGGAATCCTTGGCCAACGAGATGGCGTTCATGCAGGAATTGGCTCACGCCGGGAGGATTGCCCAAGGCGTGTTCGTGGCGCGGCGAGGGAAGTGAGTGCCAGCCGGCTCCGTCGCCTGCCGACCTCTCGATCACGATGTATCCGCCTTGGCCAGATTCCTGAATGACGTGCCATGATTCCAAACGAACTCTCAACGAACCGATGATCACCGTCGCTGTCGCCAGCCCGATGATTCCGCCGGAGTGGATCGCTGCACACGGCGTCCAGCCGCGTTGTGTGCCGGCACCTATGAAGATGGCGTCAGAGGCCGCGGGACGGCGCGGGGTTTGTCCCTATGCGGGCGCCGTCACGGAAGTCTCGGGTGGCATCGTGCTCGCGACCACGTGCGATCAAATGCGCTATGCCGCGTCGGTTCTGGAACAGCGGGGCGACGCGCACGTCTTCTTGATGAACATCACTTCAACGTGGCAGACGCCGGCTGCCCGATCGCTCTACATCGACGAACTCCACCGACTGAGCCGGTTCCTTGTGCGCATCGGCGGAAGGCCGCCTGCGGCCGAGGATCTGGCCGAAACCATGCTGCGATTCGAGCGTGCCCGCGCCCGGTTGCTGCATGTGCGCGGCGCTGTTTCGGCGCGGGAATTCGCCGCAGCACTCGTCACGGTACGCGAACGATCCGACGTCGAAGTGCGGCCCGAGCGCCCCAGAGAAGGCGTCAGCCTGGCGTTGATCGGGGGGCCGCTTCCCCAGGCGGACTACGAGGTGCTCGACTGGATCGAGGACGCAGGGGGTCGGATCGTCCTCGATGCCAGCGAATGGGGCGAGCGGACGCTGCCCCGGCCGTTCGATCCGCAACGTCGGCTCGCCAGCCCATTGGACGAGTTGGCCGACGCGTACTTTGGGTCGATTCCCGACGTCTTTCGTCGCCCCAACGATCCGTGTTTCGACTATCTCGGCCGGGAGTTGGCAGTACGGCAAGTCCGCGGCGTAGTCTTCCGCCGCTACCTGTCGTGCGACTTGTGGCACGCGGAATTGCCTCGGCTGAAGGCTGTCAGCGGCGTCCCCGTGTTGGATCTCGACGTGGCCCAGAGTGAAACCAGTGCCCAAGGCCGCACCAGGGGACGCATCGAAGCGTTCTTGGAGATGTTCCGCGAGTCGGGGCAAGGCGCGAAGAGTTGGGATTCAGGAGGGGGCTGCCCGGCATGAGCGACCCCGCCCAGCGAATTACCCTGGCCGATTGGGAGCAGCGTTATTTGAAGCTGAAGGCCGCCGGTTTGCGCGAACCCTGTTACGGTGGACCGCTGGGACGCCACGTGGATGACGGCGACCTGCGGCTTGCGAAGCTCCGCATGGACAATTCGGCGGCCGCCCTGAGGTTGTGGAACTTTCTGTTGTCCGAAGAAGACCGGCTGCGCCAGGCTCGCGACGAGGGGAAGACGATCGTCGGAGCAATGAAGGACCTGGGCACGGTTCCGGTCATGGCCTACTCGCTGGACGACCTGGTCGCCTTCTACACCGACGGTGCCTGGTGGCTGCCCTGCGTGATGGAGAACCAGACGCGGCTGCTGGAAATCGCCGATGCCCACGGGATCGACGAATCGTTTTGCCCGGTGCGCGCCATGTTGGGGGCGTTCATCAGCCGTGCCCACTTTCCCATCCCTGAACTGCTCACGTGCAGCGTCGGCGCGACGTGTGACGACGTGACGGCCATTTCGCAGCGGCTCGTCGAGCTGGGCCACGAGGTTCTCTGGTGGGAGATGCCGCATCGGCGCCGGCCCGACCCCGGCGAACTCGCCGTGCGTCTGCCTGGCGGCTTCACAGCGCCGGCAAGCCAAGTGGACTTCGTCCGATCGGAGTTAGGACGGGTTCGCGCGGCGTTGGAAGCGGCCAGCGGGCAAGAGCTGACCGACGAGCGGCTGCGCGCAGGCATTGCGCGGGCCAATCACGTGAGACGATTGCTCGATGCCTTGCGTTGGTTTGGCTATACAGCCAGTCCGTGCCCAATGCCGGCCCTGGAGATGCTAATCGCCGAGATGCTCGCAATCCACTTCTGCTCCGATCCGGCGGAATCGGTTGCGGTCTTGGAGGAACTGCTGTGCGAAGTACGTGCCCGGGTGGCGGCCGGCGACGGCGTTTTGGAGTCCGAGGCGGTGCGGGTGTTCTGGGTGAACCCCGTGGCCGACCTCCGAGTGA
>CAZFKF010000052.1:0-12127 GCA_964518805.1 uncultured Planctomycetaceae bacterium
GTCCCCCACCTCGGCGAGATAGACAGCCAGCCGCTTGAGCAACTGCGGGTCGGCCTCTTCGATCTCGACCAGTTTCAGCGCATAGCGAACCGCCTCCGAATGCCGGTTCAAACGGACGGCCAGTGGGACGATTGCCCGGACAATCACCGCGGACTTCGGATCGCAGCGAAACGCGCGTTGGTACAATCGCAGGGCCCCCAGGTAGTCTTGCCGGTTCTCACGGATGCGGGCCGCCGAGAAGCGTGCCAGGGCCTCGATGTGGTCCAAATCGGCCTCAGTGCGCGCCCGGGAAGGCGCCAACCACTCGGGCTTCTCCTCGAGAATCAGCGGCGGAGCCTGGCCGCGGGATGGCGGGGCGGGCGGGTTCGCGTCGGCTTGGGGACGTCCCTCGCCGGCAGCGGCGACTCGGTCCGCAGTCGGTTCACCCGATCCCAGCGCGCAGAACAGGCCCATCGTGAAGAGCCCGCACGTCAATCGCCCTATCCGCAGCGTGGTCACCATCTGTCTCGCTAGCGCGGCTTTCTCTTGGCGATTCCTTCCACGCCCAAGTGCTCGCCGCCCTGGTCCGCATGGCTCTTGCCTCGGCCGTCGTCCGACTTCTTCTTCGGCATCGCGCTCTTTGGCGGAGCCGGGGGTTTCTTCTTGGCCGCGGCAGATTCCTCGCCCTTCTCCTTTTCTTTGTCCTTCTTCCGTGCAGGCTCTGCAACGTCGGCGGAATGCGTTTGCGTCGGAGTCTCTTCGGCTTTCTTCTTCGTCGTCGCCGATTTCTTCTTCTCAGCGACAGGCTCTCTGGCCGACTCTTTTGGCGACTCCTTGGCGATGGCCGCGGTCTTGGCGGCGGTGGCCTCCTTCTTGACGTCGACGAGAATAGGCTTCACCTCGGCCGGCGGCTTGCTTGACTTCTGGACCGGCGCCTTGGCTTCCGGCGGACCTTTCTTGCTCTTCGACTCGGCCGGCTCGTGCGCCACCTTCGGGGCCGGCTGCGGCTCCTTGGCCGGTCGCTTGGGGCCACGGCGCGAGGGGAGGTTCTCTTTCGCTTTGGGCTCGATCTCGAGGAGGATCCCATGCAGGGCCGGCGAATACGGAGACGTGGCGAAATCGGCGCCCAACTGATGGAGCAGCGCGCCGAACTCGACGCCGCTGTTCTTGGGCACGGCCCGATCCAATCCCGGAACGGTCCCAGCGGCGACGTCCTCCTCGCTGGCCAGTCCCACCACGTGCATGGCGTTTGCCGTACCGGAGTCGATCGGAATCGCATGCCCGCCGAGGGCCGACTGGATCACGTAGGCGATCGAAAACTTCGAGGTTCCTTCGGTCTTTTCCAGCCGCTCCACCGCCGGGCCGAGATTCTGCTTGCGAAGGTCCTCCAGATCGAAGGAGTAGCTCGCCTCGAAGACGCTCTGCAAGATTCGTTTGACGCGGTGAGCCGCCGCGGCAGGATCGGGAAGACCGGAGATGGCCTCGGACAACTCGCGGACGCTGCTCACCCGGACCTCGTTCCAGTCAAAGAAGGTGTGCACCAACGCGGCGAACGCCTCCTCGGCCGCGCGGAAATGGGCGTTCTCCAGGCACGACGCGAACAACAGGTGTTCAAGCACCGAGCGATTGGGATCGGGGTGGACGGCGGTGTAGTGCTTCTTGAGAATTTTGTGAAGTCGCGTGAACTGAGCGGTTCGGCTGGAGGCTGCCATGGGGTCGCTTCTTGGCGTGGCTGGGGAATCGAATGCTGCACGAGCGAACCGCCATCGAGCGGTCCGCCGGAGGTCGCGTCGCTTACGAAGGCGGGTGGCCTTCGCTTTCGGGAGCCGGCGGCTCGACACGCGTCGGGGGCGGCGGCGTCTCGCCGGCTTCATTCGACCCGGTCTCGGTGCCCGCAACCATCGGGCCGTCGGCCGCGTCTTCGTCGACCATGTCCTCGGGCGGCGGGGGAAGCACCTCGTGGAGAATCCGCGCCACCTCGATCGACTTCTTCACGCCCTGGTCCAAGAGGAACTGAATCCGCGGCGTATAGCGGGTATCAATCCGCTCGGCCACTTTCGCTTGGAGGAACCCCGCCGCACTTTGCAGCCCGCGCAGGCTGAGATTCTGCTTCGTTTCGTCTCCCATCACCGAGACGTGGACCTTGGCGTACCGCATGTCGCCGGAGACTTCCACGTGGGTCACGGTTACATCGCGGATGCGCGGGTCGTTCAGTTCGGCCAGGATGGCCATGCTGACGACTTCGCGAACCACTTCGGCTGCTTTCAACGCTCGTCGGGAGGTCATTCGTCGTTCGCCACCAGAATCTCAGCTATTCGCCGTGGAGTTCCGCAGTCTCGAGGATCTCGGAAATCCTGGACCGCCCGCCCTGCAACGCTAGAACGTGCGACGGACTTCCTCGATCTTGTACGCTTCGAACACGTCGCCTTCCTTGACGTCGTCGAAGCCGGCCAGGCGGATGCCGCACTCGAAGCCTTCGCGCACTTCGCGGGCATCGTCCTTTTCGCGCTTCAACGAGCCGATGCCGTAATCTCCAATGATCCGGCTGTCGCGAATAACCCGGCACCGCCCGTCACGCTGCACGCTCCCCGACAAGACCCGGCACCCGGCCACGGTGCCCACGCGCGTGATGCGGAAGGTCCGCAGCACCAGGGCGCGGCCCAAATCGGTCTCCCGCTTCTCCGGTTTGAGCATCCCTTCCAAGGCCGCGCTCAAGTCGTCGGTCACTTGATAAATGATGTCGTAACGACGAATTTGCACGCCGATCCGGTCGGCCAACGCGCGGGCATTTTCGTCGGGCACGACGTTGAAGCCGATGATCACGGCATCGGAGGCGTCGGCCAGGTGAACGTCCCCTTCCGTGATCCCGCCCACGCTGGCCATGAGGATCTTGATCTGCACCTCGGGGTGTTCCAGCTTGGTGAGTTCCTTGCGAATCGCCTCGATGGACCCGCGCACATCCGCCCGAAGGATGATGTTGAGCGTCTGCTTCGCCCCTTTTTCGCCGAGGCGCTCGTGGAGATTCTCCAAGGTGACGCGGGTGCGGACTCCGCTCCACTCCTTCTCCCGGCTCGCGGCAGCCCGGTCCTGGGCGATCTGCCTCGCCCGCGATACATCGCCCACCGCGTAGAAATGATCGCCAGCGGCCGGGGCCGAGTCCAGGCCGGTGACGTTGACCGGTGTGGAAGGACCGGCCTGTTTGACGCGGCGGCGCTTTTCGAGCGTATCGTACATCGCCTTGACGCGGCCGTGCGTCGAACCGCACACGATCGCGTCGCCGACGCGAAGCGTTCCCTTCTGCACCAGAACCTTGGCCACGACGCCCAACCCCTGCTGGATCTCGGCTTCCAGACAGATGCCGGTGGCAGGCCGGTTGGGATTGGCCGTGAACTCGTGGAGTTCCGAAACCGTCAGGAGGGTATCCAAGAGCTCGTCCATTCCCTGGCCGGTCACCGCGCTGGTGCGCACGACCTCGGTGTCGCCGCCCCACTCGCTGGGCAGCAACTGGGCGACGGCCAACTGTTGCATCGTCCGGTCGACGTTCACGCCCGGCAAATCGATCTTGTTCAGGGCCACAACGATCGGCACTTCGGCGGCCCGGGCGTGACTGATCGCCTCTTCGGTCTGCGGCATGACGCCGTCGTCGGCCGCCACGACCAATACGGCGATGTCGGTGCAATTGGCGCCGCGGGCACGCATGGCGGTAAAAGCCTCATGCCCGGGCGTGTCGACGAAGGCGATCGGCCGCCCGTCCTTCTCGATGCGGTACGCGCGGATGTGCTGGGTGATGCCGCCTTTCTCGTGGGCCGCCACGTCGAGCCCGAGGATGCGGTCCAAGAGCGACGTCTTGCCATGGTCCACGTGTCCGAGGAAGGTGACCACCGGCGGTCGCGGCTGAAGATCCGCGGGATCGTCCAACTTCTCGAACTCCGCGAGCGTCTTCTCCTCCAGCGATACCGGCTGGCGGAAGTCGACCTCGACCCCCAGGTTCAACGCCACGAGTTCGGCGGTCTCGGGCGCCATGCTCGATGTGATGATGCTGGGAAAGCCGAGCTTCATCAGTTCCTGTAGCACCTTCTGGGCGGGAATCCCCAGCGCTTCGGAGAAACTACGGACGGTACAGGGGAATTCCACGACGACGTTGGCCTTTCGTGGGGCTGCCGTGCAACTCCCGGTTCGCTTGAGCCGGCGAGGCGCGCGGGGAGTGACGCGCGCGACGACCTCCTCTTCCTCCCCACCCTCGCGCCGGCCGCCTTTGTCGACGGCTGCTCGCTTGCGCTTCAACTGGCGATGCTCGCGCCCGCCCAGGGCTGCTCCGGCTTCCTCTTCCTCGATACGCACCGGCGCGCTTTCCCGGCCGCGCCGTGGCCGGTCCCGATCCTTGCCGGCGGCCGAGGACGCCGCGGCCGAGGATTCATCTTGCGGCTTCCGTTCGGTTGGCGCGGCCTTGGCCGCGGGGGCCACCTTCTTCTTCTCTTGCTGCAACCTTTCGTGCCGCCGCAAATGCTCGGAAAGGGGTTTCGCGCCGGCCTTCGAAGCACGGATCACGTCCGCAGGCAAACGCAGCTCGGGTTTCTGCGGCGGCGGCTCGTCCGACTTCGGTGTTGCCGACGGCTGCTGGGCAACGGGAATCGGAGCAAGCTTGATCGCGGGAGCGGTCTTCTCCTTTTCCTTCTCCACCGGCTTGGAAGTCTCCTCCTCCGGCGAAGACTTCTTGGGAGGAGATGCCTTGAGCGGTTTCTTGCCAAGATCCGGCATGCTGCGGGGCGCGGTGCCTCCGGGGGGAACATAGTCTTCGCGGCGAACCGCTCCCAAATTCGGCCCAGCGCGGTCCGCGCCCGGGGCTGCCGTTCCGGAGCCAGCCATGGCCGGCGATCGGCTGGGTCGCGTTCGGTGCTCCAGATGGGCCTTGATCGCCGCGGCCTCCTCGTCGGTCAGGCTCGCCAGGGCAGACCCCTTGCCGGAGATCCCAAGCTGCGTGCAGATATCGAGCAGCATCTTGGGCTCGGTCTTCAGTTGCTTGGCAAAAGCGTAGATGCGAATGGGCAACGCAATTTTCTCCCTGGGACGGCGGACATGGACCCGCGATCCCCAACGCAATGTTATCGCTACATGGACACGCTCCTTGCTTTGGGTGGCTATCCCGCAGTCCGCTTACGTTACTCCTTCCCCGTCTGATGTCTCGCTTGGCGGCCCGGCCGATGGATCGGTTGGCGAGAGCCCCTCCTGGTCTGAATCGCTTTCCGTCATCTCCGCATCCGTCGCGGCGTCTGGATTCTCCGCCGTTCCGCTTGCTTCTGCCGGCTCAGGCGCGACGGTTGCCGCCGACTCCTCGGCCTCTCGTTCCGCCATCTTCTCTCGCTGACGGCGACGCTCGTCGGCCGCCGCCTTTTCGGCCTCCAGCGCCTTCTCTTCCGCCTGCTTGATGATCCAGTCGGCCTGTTCGGCGGTCAGTTCGCCCATTTCCATCAAGTCGTCGGGCTCGATGACCTCCAGGTCCGAATAGTACAGAAATCCTTCACCCACTAGACGCTCGGCCAACTCGTCGCTCAACCCGTCCAGCGAGCTGAAGCCGACGACGGCCTGATTGAGCTGCTCTTCAAGCTCCTCGCGGGTCATGATCTCGATGTCCCACACGCAGAGCTTGCTGGCCAATCGAACGTTCTGCCCGCGCCGACCGATGGCCAGCGAGAGCTGATCCTCTCCAACCAACACAATGGCCCGTCCGAGCATCTTGCAGAGGATCACTTCGTCGACCTCGGCAGGCTGGAGCGCGTTGGGAATCAGGACCTGCGGATCGTCGCTGAAGCGGACGATGTCGATCCGCTCACCGCCCAGCTCATCGACGATATTCTTGATCCGGTTGCCGCGCACGCCCACGCACGCCCCCACGCAATCGACGCGAGGATCGGTGCTGGTGACCGCCACCTTGGTTCGATATCCGGGCTCGCGGGACATGGCGCGGATTTCGATGACGCCGTCGGTGATCTCCGGAATCTCCTGCTCAAACAACCGGCGGACGAACTGCGGCCGCGTGCGGCTGAGCACGATCCGCACTTTGGCCCCTTGCTTGCGAACCTCGAAGACAATGGCCCGCACCCGCTCGTTCGTATGGTGCGACTCGCCCGGGATCTGCTCGCTCTTGGGCAGAATCGCTTCCGCGTTCGGCAGGGTGATGGCGGCCGTGCCTCCGTCGTAGCGCTGAACCACTCCCGTAACCAATTGACCGATCTGCTCCCGGTATTCCTCGTACAGAGAATCGCGTTCGGCTTCGCGAATCTTCTGGATCATCACCTGCTTGGCGGTCTGGGCTGCCACGCGCTCAGAGATCTCATTGGGAGCAAGGAGAACCCCGTTGTGGGTGCCGGAGATCGAACCGTCGTCGCGGTTGATGCGGAGGACGACATCCTCCTCTTCCCCATAGTGCTTCTTGGCGGCCGAAATCAGCGCCGCCTCGATGCCCTGGAAGACGATCTCTTTGTCGATGTTCTTTTCGCGGTGGATCGCATCAACGATCCGCAGCAGTTCGCTGGGGTTCATCGATCGTTGGTTTCCCTCCAGAGAGGGCCTCGGCTTAGGATTCGCACTTGACCCGCGGGCCCACTCCTACGGCGATTCGCGGAATTGGGCCACCTCCGAAAACAATAATAGCCACACTCACCCCGCGCCCTGAAAAAAAAGGGCACCGAAGTGGCCCAAATCAAAACACACGCCGCGCTATTAAGCGGACCCCGCAACTTCGTAAAGATAACGGGCACGCCAGCGGGTGTCAAGGCACAGCGCCTCGCTGCGGCGAAGGGAAAATCCTCCCCTCAAGTGGCAGTATTGAGGTGGGGATTATAGCCCTCTAAGCGTGCGGAGTGCCCCATGCCACCCATGTGCAATCAAGGGTGGGGTCGCAAATCCCACCGTTCTAGCCTGAATGCTTCTGGATCAAGGCTGCGCTGGCTTGCCCCTGCGGCGTAACACTCAGATTGATGAAACTGGAGCCAACCGGTGGGATCTCCCCTTTGCGCACCACGCCAATCGGGCATTCGGGGTCCGCAGTCTCGAAGTTCAACACGGGGAAGAGTTGCCCGTGGGCCAAGGCCAAGACTCCAGCGATCAGTTCGATCATGCCGCTGCCTGCGCCCAGATTACCCGTATGACTCTTCGGAGCCACGACCGGCACCGGTTGCGCTCGCTGGCCAAACACGCGGTGGATTGCCCGCGATTCTTCCGCATCTCCGATTCGCGTGCTCAATCCGTGCGCGTTCACGAAACCCACGGCTTCCGGCGTTATCGAGGCGCGGGAGAGCGTCATCTCCATCGCATTCTTCAATGCTTGGTCGCGGTGCGCCAGCCGATCGACCCCGGCCACGGAACTCGACGCGCCGCCCAACACCTCGGCATAGATCGTGGCGCCTCGCGCCACGGCGCGGTCGCGGTCCTCCAGCACCACCGCGCCCGCTCCTTCCCCGAGGACCATCCCAGTCCGGTCGCGATCAAAGGGCCGGCTGGCCCGCGCAGGGTCGGCGGTCGCGTCGGCCAGTTCTTCTTGTTGCCGAGTGTGAATGGCCTTGATCGGGTGAATGCGAGTGCCGGTCGCGCCGACCACCATCACGTCCGCGCGATCGCCGACAATGGTATGAAACGCCTCGACCAGCGCCACGTTGGCGGCAGCTTCCCGGAGCGTCATCGAATTGTTGGGCCCGCGCAAGTCGTTGTACATGGCCAAATGGCTGGCCGGCATATTGGGGAGGTACTTGAGGAGCCACAAGGGATTCATCTTCGGGAGTCCCTCGGTGGCCCAACGCGAGAAATCGAACTGCCGCTGGTCGTCCAGGCACGGCAGAATACTCTCGCTAAAGTCCTCGGGCATGGTGACCATGTGGTCGGTGCCAAACGTGATTCCCACGCGATCGGGATCGAAGTTGCCGGAGGCGAGGCCGGCATCTGCCATGGCCTTTTGGGCCGCGGCACAGCCCATCTGGCACTCGCGACACATCACCTTCAAGCCTTTGCGAATGGCCTTCGATTGCTCCTTGGGAAGCGACCCGAAGTCGTCGATCGCGCCGCGGAATTCACGTGCTTCAGCTCCAAACGCGATCGGCAGCGCGTTGGGGGCAACCAGGCTCAGCATCGAGACCCCGCTTCGGCCGGAAACCAGGGCATCCCAGAATGCGTTTTTGTCGTTGCCCAGAGGGCTTACAAGCCCCATTCCCGTAACGACCACCCTGCGCGCTTGTGCATTCATTCCGACACCAGGTACGCCAAATCACCCCCCATCTTCGGCGGAGGGAAAGCCGAACGGCCATTCTAGAGGTTCTTGCCGATTAGGAAAAGGCGGCAAAGCGGCCCGCCAAACCGCGAGGGGTGGCGGGTTGGAACCGACGCACCCGGGTCCGCTGGATTCGATCACCGGCCGCGAGGGTAACTATTGGCCGCCGCAGACGCGTCGCGATTGACCGGCGGCGTCTGTGCAGCGGTCCGCCCTCGGTTCTCCACCACCAGCAGCAAGTCGGCTCGCGGAGGGCCGCTGGAGACTGGCAGCGGGAGCCCCGGGACCAGCGACTTGGCCTCACCTGGCACCGGAAGCGGGACCATGCCCAGGCCGAGAATCAGGATTTGATCCGCCGGCCAGCGAAATCGCTCGTGGAAGCGAAAACGAGCGGTCTGAGGGATGTCGATCTTCGTCCGCTGCCTGGGAGCTGCCGCCGTCGCAACGTCGAGCATGACGGGGACCATCCGCTCCACCTGGTCGATATCGCAGCGAATCGCGGCATCGACCTGCTTGCCGTCCAACGACATCAGGGGCGTGAACTCCAGCGAGAACCCCTCATCGATGATCCCGCTGTCCGGTTCGTAGCCGGGCCAGACATCGGGGCGGACTTTGATGTCGCGAACGTAGTTTCGTCCCCGCGTCGCCGAAACGACCGTGGACTGGCCGTTCTGAACCAACAACTGCGGAGAGTTGTGCTCGCGGTAGTCCCTCCGGCGGCGCAATTCGGCCAGCAGCGCGGCGGCGGACTCTTTTTCGAGCACCCATGCCTGAACGCCCTGGCTCTGCACCGGCACGGGCGTCAGCAACCGTTGCACGCGGATGCGCCACTCGGGGCCGTCCAGGGTGATCAGCCGGAGACTGAACGCCTGGGACTCCGCTTCGGTGGAGTTGAACCGATCGACGATTTCTGCCACCACCGACTGCACCTGGGCCGTGTGATACGCGCGGAGCGTTCGCGGGCCGGCGCTGAGGATCGCCAACGGTTCGCCATGCCACGCCTCGTAACCTGTCTCGCGGAGGATCCAGTCGATGATCGCCTGTTCGGGACGTTTGGTGGTCGTGATCCGCGCGGTGTACGGACTGATGTCGTATTCTCGATAGAGTTGGCCGCTATCGTTGGGCAGCGAGCCCGAGCCACTGGACACACGCGTCGCAAACCGGCGGGGAGGCGCCTCGCCGTTTGCCCGGATGGGTTGCCGGGGCCCTGCGGTCCCGCTTGGCGGAGCGGCTGCGGAGAACGCCGGAGCGAATGTGGCGTTTGATCCCCGAGACGAATCGTCCGTTGCCGGAGAACTCCGGGCGGGCGTGGAGACGGAGGACGCGGGTGCAGGCACCTGTCCCAAGCTGCCGACGTTGGATGGCCCAGGCGCAGGGGTGTTGGCGGGCGTGTTCGAGGGGGCCGCCGATCCCGCGGAAACACCAAGCGTGCGCGAACCCGCCTGCGAGTCGCTGGCGGCAGGCGCCGCTTGTTGAGCGAATGCAAAGCCCGAAATGCCCAGAGCGATTGCCCCTGACAAAGCCAAGCCCGCTAGGCAGTGACTCACGCGCAGGCCAACGATCCCGGTGGTTGGGGACAGAGTGGAGCCCCGTCCTCGAGATTCGTCCGTGGGTCGGGTCAACAGGGATGGGGTCCACATGCTTCAGCCTCCTTGCCGAAGTTGCCGCGGAAGCTCGTGGCACGATCCAGGCGTCGCCCCCGCGGCGGGGCAAACCGGGTTTCTAGGACCCGTTGCGCAACGGGCCTACGACCAGCGAAGCGTTGTGGCCGCCGAAACCGAAACTGTTCGACATGGCCACCTGGAGTTTTCGTTCGCGGGCCTGGTTGGGCGTATAGTCCAGATCGCAAACCGGGTCGGGCGTTTCGTAGTTGATCGTTGGAGGAATCACGCCGCGCTGGATGGCCAGGATTGCCACCACCAGTTCGACTCCGCCGCTGGCGCCCAAAAGGTGACCGAGCTGGCTCTTGGTGCTGGAAACGCTCACCGTTCGAGCAGACTCCCCAAAGACGCTCTTGATGGCGGCGGTTTCCGCCTCGTCGCCCAAAGGCGTGCTGGTGCCGTGGGCGTTGATGTAGCCCACGTCTGCGGCGTCTACGCGGCTGTCTTGCAGGGCCAAGTACATCGCCTTGGCCGCGCCCGTGCCGTTCTTGTCAGGTTGAGTGATGTGGCCCGCGTCGGCGCTGGCGCCGTAGCCGAGCACTTCGGCATGGATCGTCGCACCGCGTTTCTTAGCCCGCTCCAATTCCTCAAGAACCAACACCCCGGCGCCCTCGGCCAGGACGAAGCCGTCGCGGCCGGCGTCGAACGGGCGACTGGCCCGGATGGGGTCGTCGTTGCGCTCCGACAACGCCCGCATGGCTCCGAACCCGCTCAGGCCCAGGGGCGTGACGGCGGCCTCGCTGCCGCCGGTGATGACGACGTCGATGTCGTTGCGTTGAATCATCTTGAACGCCTCGCCGATGGCGTTGCTGGCGCTGGCGCAGGCGGTCACCACCGCCTCGCTCGGACCGCGCAGTCCGAACTCGATCGAAATATGGCCGCTGGCGGCGTTGGCCATGAGTTTCGGGATGGTGAACGCGGAAACGCGTTCCGGCCCCCGCTCCAGAAGCCGCCGGTGCTGCTCCTCCAACTCCTCAAGCCCACCGATGCCGGAGCCGAAGATCACTCCGCAACGATACGGTTCCTCTTTGGAGAAATCGATGCCCGCGTCGCGCACCGCATCGACCGCGCCGACCACCGCAAACTGGGTGAACCGGTCCAGCCGCTTCGATTCCTTGGCGGGGATGTACCCGTCGGTCGACCAGTTGCGAACTTCTCCACCGAACCGTGATCGAAAGCGCGAGCAATCAAAGCGCTCGATCAGATGGACCCCGCTCTCGCCGTTGCAGAGGCGGGTCCAGAGCTCCTCCACCTTGCACGCGAGCGAGGTGACGACGCCCATTCCGGTGACGACTACGCGGCGGCTCATGGACATAGATCGGATCAGGAAGCTGACTTCTCGTTGACGGCCCGTTCGATATGCTCGATGGCTTGCCCGACCGTTTGGATCTTTTCGGCCGCATCATCCGGAATGTTGATGTCGAACTCTTCCTCGAGTTCCATCACCAGTTCGACGTTGTCGAGCGAATCGGCGCCGAGATCATTCACGAAGTGCGTCTCGCGGGTGATCTGGTCTTTGGCAACGCCGAGTTGGTCGGCAACGATGTCGATGACGCGTTCTGCAACTGTGGCCATTACGACCATCCTCCTCAAAACCGTACTGTTTAGGGAGCAGCACAAACCTCGGTTGCACGCTCGAAAGCGGACCTGCCACCCCGGATTGATCCAACGAACCCAGCCCCGAAGCCGCAATGCGGCAACCCGAGACTGTTTTTCCTGAACCCTCAAGACTTCAGAGGTCTCGAAGCCCTTGAACCGTTACTAGACTACCTCGCTTGCCCCGTAATTTAGCAAGCCCTCAAGATATAGCCAATTTCCCTAGTCCTGTCTATACGTCCCATTCGCATTTTGGGAAGAATGGGCGTTCTGCAAAAGCCGTCTCTGCCGCCGACTTTCCGGAGACGCGGAAAGCCTGTCAGGCGGTGATTCCTCCGTCCACGGTCAGCACATGGCCCGTGATGAAGCCCGCCGCAGGGCTGGCCAAATAGAGGACCGCATCTGCTATGTCCTGGGGGTCGCCCATGCGTCCCAGGGGCACTTGCTTCTTGATCTCGGCCTTGATCTCCTCACTCAGCACCGCCGTCATGTCCGTGGCGATGAAGCCCGGGGCCACGGCATTGACCGTGATATTGCGCCCGGCGAGTTCTTTGGCTACGGTGCGCGTCAGTCCAATAATCCCCGCCTTGGACGCCGAGTAATTGGATTGCCCCGGATTTCCCATCAGCCC
>CAZFKF010000053.1:0-12063 GCA_964518805.1 uncultured Planctomycetaceae bacterium
CACGCCGACCCGGGGCAGATCGAGCAGGTGATCATGAACCTGGTCATCAACGCCTCGGAGTCCCTTGGCGAGCATACGGGCGAGATCGGGATCGCGACCCGGGCCTTGGCATGCGACAGGGAACTCCTCGGCACCGCCCGGTCTGGGGCCGACGCGCCCGAAGGACGTTACGTGTGCCTCGAAGTCTCCGATACCGGCTGCGGCATGGATGACACAACCCTGGCGAAGATCTTCGATCCATTCTTCACCACCAAGTTTGCCGGCCGCGGTTTGGGGCTGGCTGCCGTGCAGGGGATCGTGCGGGGACACGGCGGGGCGATCCTGGTGTCGAGCGAGGCGGGGTCTGGAACGACCTTTCGGGTGCTGTTTCCGGTTTCCAGTTATGCCCCGCCGGAACCCAAGATCCAGCCTCCCCCGCCCAAACGGCGACGCGGCAGCGGGACGGTGCTCGTGGTCGACGACGAGGAAATCGTCCGCATGGCGACCGAGGCCTTGGTTCATAGCGCGGGATTCAAGGTGCTTTGCGCGGCCGATGGAGAGGAAGCCATCGAAGTCTACCGCGATCACCGCGATCAAATCGCCTGCGTGATTCTCGACCTGACGATGCCGAAGATGAGCGGAGAAGAAACGCTCGGCGAACTGCGCCGTCTGGACCCTGACGTCCGCGTGATCCTCACCAGCGGGTACACTGAAGAGGAAATGATGAGGCGATTCTCCGGCCAGCAGGTGTTCGGCTTCTTGGAAAAACCCGGCTCGATGGATTCGCTGCTCGAGAAGCTCCAGGACCTGACCGCGGACCGCCCCTGCTAGCACTGCTAGCGGCCGCGAGAAGAAACCGCAATTCGGACTTCCCCAAAGCCGTGCGCCGGGGTACATTTTCCATTCCACAGCCACGACGGCAGGAAGCCAGGTTCAGCAACAGGAGGTTGCACAGATGCGCGTGGAACCCCGCCCCGCGGAGGTACGGAGGCTCATTCTTGCTGTGTTCCGGGATTTCGGCACGGCGATGTCCACCCTGTTTGATCTCGAAGAGAACGCCGTCATCGATCGCGGCCGCTGCATCGGGCGTTCGTACCGCGTGGATCAATTCATGGCCATGTGGCTGGCCGACATCGGCCTGATCCAGTTCTACGACAGCGACGGCAACATGCTGCGCACGATCAACCTCCTGGAGGAACTCGCGCCGCAGCGAATTGCGGCGTGAGGAAGGACGCAGGAGTTCGTTTCTGAATGATGGGTCGAGCGGGTGCGCAGGCCCTTGCCTTTCCTACCTTCCCTCTTCCCATTCCTCCTTCTCTACCTTGCACTTCGTCTTGCTGAGCGGGTACGAAACGTGGGGCGAGATCGTCGAAGCCGCGTTCTCACCCAAAGAGCGATTTCGCCCGGTCGCTGCGCAGCACCAGAAGCCCCCAGACGCCAAACCCGAAGCTGAGCACAACGAGGAAGTTGCAGGGGATCAGGGCCAGAATCGAGGCGGCCTTGGCCCATGCGTAGCTCCTGCGTCGCAGCATCTGGATGGAGCCGAACAGCATCGCGGCATCGAGGACGGCAACCAGCGTCGGCACCCCAACCGCTAAGGCGCAGTAGGTGGGACGCGTGGCAAGTACTCCACGCGTGTCGTCGCCGTTCAGAACGAACGTCCACAACAGGAAGCCCAAGCAGTAGAGCAAACCCAGCAGCGAACAGACCATGATTCCGATCGCAGGCCCCGTCACGCGAGGCCGCGGCTCCAGGCGATCCGCCCCGCTCGGCGGAGACACTTCGGGCATCGGGACAGGATAAGACTGGTGCGATTCGGTGGGCATGGTGTCCGTCCCTGCTTCCATGGTTGGTGATCGGTCAACGCGGTTCTGGCGGGATCGCTTCTGCCGTTCGACGCGAGCGATGTTGTTCGAGGGCCATCGGATCGAGAGAACCGGCGCCGGCCGCGTTGTTCATCGCCGGTTTCGTCAGTATATCGTCAGGCCGACCTCGATGGTAGAAACCGAGGCGGGCCACGCGGTACAATAGCGGCCGGGCGCGAGCCGCGGGCGTCGAAGGCATCGGGGAGGCCGCTCCCAACATCGCAATCGCCCGTTCGTACGCCCCCCGCCACCATTTGAAAGGCTCAATGCCCGGAGTTCACCATGCATTGCCGGAATCAGCGTTCCTGGGTCATCGTCGCGGCGTTCTTCGGGCTGTGCTTCAATGTTGTGGCCCCGGCCTGGGCCGAGTCGGTCCTTTTCGTTTCGCCCGAAGGCAAGGACACATGGTCCGGCCGGTCGGCGAAACCGTCGAGCGACGGGGCAAACGGTCCGCTGGCCACACTGGCGAAGGCCGTGGAGTTGTCGCGGCGCGGCGGCGGCCCGGCGCGCAAGATCGTGCTTGAAGCCGGCGAGTATTGTCTGGAGCAACCGGTCGATCTCGGACCGGAGGATTCGGGCACCACGATCGAGGCGGTCCAAGGGGCCCGCGTGGTCCTTTGCGGCGGCCGAGCGATCAAGTCCTGGCGGCGCGACGGCGAGACGTTTTGGGCGGCCGATCTCCCGCGCACCCAAGCGAAGCCGTGGGACTTCCGCATGCTGGTGGTGGACGGGCGCATGGCCCAGCGGGCACGTCTGCCCAACGAAGGCGCCTTCACCCATCTCACCGAGTTCAACGTGCCGTGGATGAGCACCACCGGCGGCGGCTGGAAGCGCAAGCCAACGCACGAGGAACTTACCACGATGAAGTATCGGCCGGAAGACTTGGGACGCTGGCTCGACCTGGCCAGCGCCGAGGTCACCGTGTATCACATGTGGGACGAGTCGGTCACCGGCGTGGTTCGCAACGATCTCGACCGCCGCGTGTTGACCTTCTCGACTCCCTGCGGACACCCGCCCGGCGCCTTCGGCGTCAAGAAGTACGTTGTCTGGAACGTGCGCGAAGGCATGAAGGCGCCGGGGCAATGGTACCTCGACCGTTCGGCGGGGAAAGTGGTCTATTGGCCGCTGCCGGGCCAGGACGTGAACGCCGCCAAAGTGCTCGCGCCCACGGTCGAGTCGATCCTCCGCGTGCGCGGCCGGCCGGACGGCCCGGTCCGCAACGTCGCCATCCGGGGCCTGATCGTCTCGGTCACGAATACCCCGCTAGTGACCGGCGGATTCGGGGCGGGCAACTTCCCCGGTGCGATCGAGCTGGTGCATGCCGAGAACTGCACGCTCAGCGGGCTGGAGATTGCCAACGTGGCCGGGCAGGGCGTGAAGGCATGGGCCGTCAAATCGTGCGCCATCGAAGAATGCCGCGTCCACGACACCGGGGCCTGCGGGCTGAAGTTCGACGGCGAGTGCCTGGTGCGCAACAACCACGTCCACCACGTGGGCCGGATCTATCCCAGCGCCATCGCCGTCTCGGGTGGCGGCGGCCGGCCGTGCCGCATCGAACACAACACGATCCACGACGTCCCCTACTCGGCCGTCACCTGCGGCGGCAACGACCACCGCATCGAGCACAACCGCATCTGCCGCGCCATGCAAGTGCTTCACGACGGGGCCGGCATCTATGTCTCGATGTGCAAGCGCGTCGCGATCTGCGGCAACTTCATCCACGACATCATCGACACCGGCGGTTACGGGGCCTCGGCCTATTATCTCGACGAGCAGGCGGAGGATTGCCTGGTCGAAGGCAACTTGAGCGTGCGCGTCGCCCGACCCTCGCACAACCACATGGCCCGCAAGAACACGCTCCGCGGCAACGTCTTCGTGTGCGACGGCGATGCCACGCTGACCTTCCCCCGCTCGTCCGACTACGTGCTGGAGAAGAACGTGGTGGCAGCTCAAGGGGCGATCCAGATCACCCGCCCCGAGGCGATCACCCAGGCCCGGCAGAATGTCCTCTTCAGCCGTGCGGACAAGATCGAAGGCGCCAAGCTCCAAGACTACCAGCAGGTGGGCACGCAGGTCATCACGGCGGGAGCGAACTGGCTCATCGCCGACCCCAAACTGACCGACTACGACAGCGGCCGCGTGCAGTACGCCCCGGGCAGCCCGACCGTAGGCTTGGGAATTCCCGCGCTAGACGTGCGCGGCGCGGGGTGCGCGGGGCGCCCCATCGAGAGCGTCCAGCAGTTGGCCGGCCTGTTGCCTTGCACGGTGGACTTCTTCGACGTCGACGGCTGTCCGGCCTTTCTCATCCGGCCCGTGGGCAGCGGACGAACCGGGCCGACGCCCTGGGTCTGGTACGCCCCGGTCATCGGCCACCCCAACGCCAGTCACGCCTGGATGCTCCGGCAGTGGCTCCAGAAGGGCATCGGCATGGCTGGTGTTGATGTTGGGGAATCGTTCGGCAGTCCTCGCGGGCGGTCCGTGTACGCGGGGCTCTGGGAGGCCCTCCGCACGCGCTATCACATGGCCGAACGGCCCTGCCTGCTGCCGCAGAGTCGCGGCGGCTTGATGCTCTACAACTGGGCCGCGGAGAATCCATCGCGCGTGGCGGCCATCGCCGGCATCTACACGGTCTGCGACCTCCGCAGCTACCCGGGGCTGGACAAGGCGTGCGGGGCTTACGGCATGACGGCCGCCGAATTGGCAGCCCGGTTGGTGGAAAACAATCCCGTTGACCGGCTGGCCCCCTTGGCCAAAGCCGGCGTGCCGATCTTGCACGTGCACGGCGATGCGGATACGGTGGTGCCTTTGGAGAAGAACTCGGGCGAGGTTGCCCGCCGCTATCGCCAACTCGGCGGCCGAATGCGGTTGATCGAAGTGCCCGGCAAGGGGCACCAGGTCTGCCCCGAGTTCTTCGAATGCCAGGAGTTGGTAGACTTCGTGATCGCCCACGCCTTTGCAGGGAGTTGATTGGATGACTGTTCATCGCTCGATCGCACGCAGGCATTTCGTTCAGTCGCTCGGCGCGGCGGGACTTGCGGCCCTGGCTGGGCCGGCGGCCCAGGCCGCCGCAGACAAGACCGTGACGTTGGCCCTTCTGGGCGTTGCCCACATGCACACGCCGACGTTCCTTCAGGTCTTGCAGACTCGCGACAACGTGAAGATCGCCTGCATCTGGGACCACGACGCGTCCCGCGCCGTCCGGTGCGCCGAGCAGTGCGGGGCCAAAGCGGCGAAATCGGTGGACGAAGTGCTCGGCGATTCCAGCGTGTCGGGGGTCGTGATCCTCTCCGAGACGAGCCTCCACGCGGAACTGGCCACGGCCGCCGCCAAGGCCAAGAAGCCGATGTTCGTCGAGAAGCCGATCGGCGTCGGCGCTGCCGATGCCGCGCAGATCGCCGATGCCGTGGAAACGGCCGGCGTACTGTTCACGACCGGTTATCATCTCCGCACCATCCCCAAGTACATCTTCGTCAAGCAAAACCTCGACAAGGGGAACTTCGGCAAGATCGTCCGCGCCCATTGCTCGTTCTCCAACGATTGCGTGCTCCAGGGCACATTCGACAAGGACGCGAAGTGGACGGTCGATCGCAAATGGGGGGCCCTGGGCGGTTTCGCCGACACCGGCACGCACGCCCTGGACATGCTGATGTGGCTCTTGGGCGACGTCGAGTCGGTGATCGCCGAGCCCCGCACGGTCACCAACCGCTATCCCGATTGCGACGAGACGGGCCAGGGCATGATCCGTTTCACCAGCGGCGTGACGGGCACGATCTCGGCCGGTTGGGTGGAACCGGAGAATCCCGTGGGTTTGCTGATCTCCGGCACCGAGGGCCACGCGGCCGTGTTCAACGACCGGCTGCACCTGCGCACCAAGAAGGTCGCCGGCGCCGATGGCGCCCGTCCTTGGGGAAAGCTCCCGCCCGGGCCCGATCATCCCCTCCTGCAATTCGTCGCCGCCGTCGCCGGCGCGAAGGGGTTGCCGCTCGTCACGGCCCGCGAGGCCGCGGCCCGCGTCAAGGTCATGGAAGCCATGTACCGCTCCGCTCGCGAGCGGAAATGGGTTGCGACTCGGTAGCGAACCTGTGATGGGTCGGCACTTGGCTTGTCACATCGCACGATCTGCGGCGTCGCCGACGGGTCGCATCCTTGGGCAGCTATGAGAAGAGGTGACGAACGTTGAGCGTGAAGCCAGGCAACACAGTGTCGCCGGACACCGTCTCCGGGTTGTCGAGGCAAACCACCGGCATTCCCCGACGATAGACGTAGACCTTCCGGTCCACCGGGCCACAGCCTGGACGTCAGCTTGTTCTGGAAATATGATACACCGTGGGCTGAAAAGTCGTCGAATCGGTAGTTGGTGAGCGGTGGCAGATGGCGTTCCGACGGACGTGTACTGACGATCGCAAACTTGAGCGCGCGTGGGGTAGATGGATCGAGGAGCACGCGGCGACGCTCAACTCGATCGGCCTGCCTCCGGAGGTCTACCTTGACCTTCGATAGAGGATAAGGCGAAACGGGCCAAGAAATGAGCCCGTCCCCTTCCTGTGACAGGAGACGCATCCCATGGCCGCCGCGGGAGTTGGATACCTGGTGTTCGATGTCGAAAGCGTCGCCGACGCCGCGCTGGTCGCCCGGATTCGCTACCCGCGCGAGCCCATCGAGCCGGCCGAGGCCGTGCGGCGCTACCGCGCCCAACTGATGGAGAAACACGACAGCGATTTTGTGCCGTACACCTTCCAAATCCCGATTTCCGTGGTCGTGGCCAAGGTCGCCGAGGACTTCCAGTTGCTCGACCTGGTCCTGCTCGACGACCCGGAATTCCGACCGCACATGATCGTCGAGAAATTCTGGCGCGGCTGGGAAGCCTACCGCCGGCCGACCTTGGTGAGCTTCAACGGACGCACGTTCGATATTCCGTTGCTGGAACTGGCGGCGTTTCGCTACGGGCTCGGCGTGCCCGGATGGTTCAACGTGTCGGGCAGGTCGTACGAACAGCCGCGAGGCCGCTACAACACGCAGTCCCACTTAGACCTTTGCGAGTTGTTGACGAATTTCGGCTCGACGCGATTTACGGGCGGGCTGAGCCTGGCGGCGAACATCCTCGGCAAACCCGGCAAGATGAACGTCCAGGGCGACATGGTGCAGGACATGTACGACGCCGGACGCCTGGCAGAGATCAACGAATACTGCCGCTGCGACGTCTTGGATACGTACTTCATCTTTCTCCGCAGCAGAGTCATGGTCGGGCAACTGACCTTGGATGCCGAGCAGGCGATCATTGCGCAGACCAAGCTCTGGATCGAGCAACGTGCCCCCCAAGTTCCGGCCTACCAACTCTACCTGGAGCACTGGGGCGACTGGCCCAACCCTTGGGAGCCCAAGCCCGTGTGAACTCTTGCGGTCAACGCCGGACTGCAAGCTTCTGTCCGGGCTGAAGGTCTCCGTCGTATCGGACCACGACGGGAAGGGCAACCGCCCAGACGCCGAGCCCGCGTTGCCGTGCCGTGCGATTGAACGCGCGGACGTAGCGCGCGGCTTGGGCTTTGGAGAGAATCCCCTCCTCCGCCGGTTCCACCGCAGTTACCTCGGACGGATGGTCGTGATCGCCTTGGCGCTGCCAATTGCTGCAAGCGCCGATCCACACGCGAAACCCCACGCTGCCCATGTTCTTGGCTGTCGTGTGACCGCAGTCTCGCTCGTGGCACGGCAAATCCCCCTCGTGGCGAAAACACAACCCTCACCCCTTGACGGCTCCGCCCGATAAGTATACAAAAGTATATTATTCGGTCAAGAGCGGCGAGGAGAATTCTCATGCCCGATCACTCCGGCGACAACCTCCGGCGGCTCATGACGCGGCTGGGCGTCACGATCGAGGACGTGGCGACCCGCTCGCGACTGGACGCGCGCACGGTCAAGGCGATCCTCGACGGCGCCAACCGCCCGCACGCACGGACCCTCCATCGTCTGGCAGCGGGGCTGGGGGTCTCGCCGGACGAATTCTTCGTCGATCCCGCCCAGTTGGTCTACCGCTGTTTCGACCGCGCCACGAATCCCGTGGTGGCGGACGTCGTGGAGAATCACCCCCAGCTTTTCAGCGGCTGGACCGAAGCCGAATTCGAGGAACTCCACAGCCGTTTTGGAACGGGGGGCGCCTTGACCGTCGAAGGAGCCCTGAGCGCGGTGTCGACGATGAACCGCAATCGGGCGGCCCACGAAAAACTTGCCGTACTCCTGGAGAGCGGCCAGGCCGAACTGATTCGCGGGATTGTCGAGGTGATGTACGACAATCTGGTCGCTCCTTCGTCGGGTGATGCGCCGCCCGAAGGTCGATCGCGCCAGCGCAAAGCCAAACCGCCTCCGTAACATCGCACGGCTGATGACAGCCCGGTGAAGACGCTCTACGCGAGCGCGTCGAACAACCGCTGCCAGGCCGACCACAGGACCGCCGGATTGGCGAGATCTTCTTCCAGGGCCCGGCGGGCCCGGTGGGCAAGATCTCTGCGCAGTGCTTCGTCGTACGCCAAATGTGCTGCCAAGTAGGCCATCTCGTCGTGCGTATCGGCCAGCAAGCCGGTCTCGCCGTGGCGAATCATCTCCTTCCATCCCCAACGGTTCTCGGCCACGATGGGCACGCCGCAGGCCATGGCCTCGAGCCCGGACCGAGGCCAGTTCTCTTCGGCGCCGCCGTTGACCTGCATCATGCAGTGCAACGAACCGAAGAACTGTTGCGGAGTCTCCGCGGAAGCAGGGAGGCATTCGACCCAGGGAGGAGGGGGGCCGAGTTTGCGCGACAGGCGTTCGTCCCAAGCCATCACCCGCGCGCGGATTGGATGTGGGATCCTTCGCCAGATCGCCCAGGTGGCGGCAGAGTACTTGTCCTCGGCTGCGCGGCTGATTCGGCCCACCACGAGCAGCGAGCCTCGGTGGTGGGGCCGGGGCCTAAAGGGGAATTCCGCGGCGTCCAGCGCGCCGCGGATCAAGTGGCACTGCTCGGCGTCTACGCCGAACTTGGACAGTTGCGGCAGCAGTTGCTGCTGCTGGTAGCGGCTCTGAAAAACGTAGGCGTCCAGCGGCCCAAGCTGCCGGTAGAGCGTGCGTTCCTCGGGAAAGAGCCAGGTCATGCACCCCGCCCAGACGGTCTTGCACCTCAGGTCGCGGAATCGTCCCGCTTCTTTGAGAAACGGACGGTTGCAGAACGAAACCACGATGCTGCCGGCCAGGCCGGGCACCTGCTTCAGTTCCGCGGGTTGTGTGGCGAAGGTGGGACAACCGATCTCGTCGAGGCGGCTTTGCCAGCCATGATCCGGCTGCCATGTGGGGATGCATCGCACGCACAGGCCGAAGCGTCGCCACAGTCGGAGCGTGTGCCAGCACTCGGTGTTGGCCCCGCCCAGGTCGCCGGGATAGCCGGCGACGAAAACCGGCGTTTGGTCGGCCTTCGCGTTTGGAAACGGGTCGTTCGCGGTTGGCAATCGTCACCTCAAGAGCCGTAGGATATAGTCCGTCCGCAGTGACGGCTGGCGTGCAGTGCCGGACGGGTCGGAGACCCATCCTACGTGGTTCCGGCCTGCTGGAAGAGCGTGGAAAGGTCGGCCAAGTCATACAGGCGGTCGGAGCCGTGGGTCAGTTCGACCCAGCCCGGCGGATCGTCGCGGAATGCGTGATTCCATCCGAACTCTGCGCCGCCGGACTTGACCGACCGCTCGCGGAACGCGTACTGGATCTCCCAACAGAATTCCGAGGCCCCCGCCTCCAAACCGCTCCGGTACAGCTTGTTGGCCGTCGCCCCGCGGAAGAGAACTGTGGCCTCCGGGCAGCCCAGGAACGTGCCGAGGTTCACCTTGCCCTGGAGCGCACGGATGGTGTCCCAAGGCGGTCGGATCACCTGGTGCCAGGTGAGGAGGTGATCGGTCACGGGCACGGACTTGAGGAGTTCCAGGTCCTCGGGCACAACGAGTTCCGGGTTATCGGCCCATTTCCAGGCTCGCGGGGAGAGCTTCAAGCATTCCACGTCGTGCTGCATGCGGTAGGTGAGTTGTGTGTCGTGCTCGCTCTCCGGCCCATCCGGGCGGTCCTGCAAGGCCAGCGTCCGGTAGGTGACCGTCGCCTTGGCAAAGGACTGGCTATAGCTGTTCAGTCCCTCCGCCAGATCGGTGAGGTCCTTGGCGTCCGGGTTGTCCGCGTCGAACGGCTCGAAGCGCACGCTCGTGGCGAACACCGTTTTCCTGCCGGGATAATTCAACGAGGCGGCGGCGCCAAAGGAAGTTGCCTGCCCCAGCACTTCGCTGGCGAACGCGTCGCGGTGTTCCCAGGCGATGAGAAACTCCCGGCGTGCCTGGAAGCCGGCCGAGTTGAAGTGCTCTACAGGCGATCCGCCGAGTTCTTTGAAGGGCACGGACATGGTGAGGTCCTTGGAGGGTTCGGAGTTCAGGGTCCAGGCGACCAATCCAGACACTCCGGCGGCCGCCCAAGAATGGACCCGGGATTTCGTGGGCAAGTCCCCTCACCCCCTGCAATCAGGAAGTCGGCTTCAGGATTCCGTACGCGACCATCGGTCCATTGCCCGAGAAGTCGATCAGGTAGGCCACGGGGCTGCCGTCGCTGATGTCGATCTCGGTGCGGATGGCGTCGATGATGGCGGAAAGCTCGTAGTAATTCCGCTCGGTGTCGTCGGCGTGCAGGGCCAGGGCCACCACGGCGCCTTCCGCAACGGGGATCGGCTGGGCGTCGGTGGCCTTGATCTCGATGCGGCCCGCGCTGTCCTTGGCCCCCGGCACCCGCTTCTTGGCTCCCCCCGTGTCGTTGGCTGTGTAGGCTTTGTTCTGAGCGATCTTCTCGATCTGCCAGCGGCTCACATGCAGCACCGTCGCGCTGCCCATGCGAAGCGTTCCCGTCTTGCCGCTCAGAGTGGCCATGGCCGCTTTCCCTCCGTTTACGCCTCGCTGCCGCTTGCACGCGTTCGCTGCATCATTTCTCAGGTCCCGGACGGAGTCCCCGGGTCGGACGACGACGGCGACGGCGAGCCATCCGCACAGACCGCTAGGATCGCGATATCGAAGGTCACGTCGCCGCCCAGGGCCTGAAGCTTCAACGCCTCGTACCCCGGCTCCACTTCCCACCCGTCGCGGGCGTGAGCCAGCAGGAGCGGGCTTTCCGGCATGACCTTGACGGTGTCGCCCAGCATTCCGAAGGGCGCAAACCACTCGCCCACGCCCGCCCCGCCAAGCACCAGGCAGGCGTTGGCCGCCGTGCTGCGGTTGATCACGAGGATCGCCTTGACGCGGGCCAACGAGACGATCATCACGTCGTCGAAGATGCTCTGGCCCAACGCGGCCAACTCCAAGGTGATCGATTGCCCGGCCGGAATCGTCTGGTTCGCGGCGTGCCAGACCACGTCGGCCTGTCCCGCGCCGGCGCCGTCCGTCAATTCCCTGCTCAGCGACAGCCGGTTGTCGTCGATGAGCGTGAACGGACCAATCCGGTCGCGCCAATTCCAGCCCAGTTGCACGTCGATCTTGCTTCGCAGGGTCGTCGTCATGATCTAACAGCCTGAAGGAAGGTGTACTTGAACGGAAAACCTCATCGTCCACTGCCACACGCCGCCGTCGTGTTCGACGACCGACTCGCCGGTGCGACGCATCTGCACCACGCGCCCGCCATCGCTCAAGGAGAAGTCGCTGCGATCGAAGGCGGACTTCACGCGATCGGCGATGGCCTGGCCGGCATCGAAGCGGTCGTGCCACACGTGGATCTCCAGCGGGATCTCGTCGACCGCCTCACCGGCATTGGTGCGGAACAAGGTGCGGCCCGGCCGGCGCGCCAACGTGGCGTAGGGCATGCGGACGCCGTGCACCAGTCCCGTCTTGAGCCGGTCGACGCCCAGCATGCCGCCGAGTTCCGTCGACTCCGCCCAACGCCGGTGGATCGCTTGTTCCAGGTTCATGGGTCGCTTGGGAAGGGGTTGGGGATTGGGGACTAGGGATTGGGCACGTGTTCAGCGAAATGAAATGCATCCAGGATTTGGAGAACTCCCGCACACACTGCGCTCGGCGCGGGTCTCCCGACCCCGTCGAGTCTCGGACCGCGGGTCTCCTTCGCCCTCGGACCCCTGCGGTCACAGCACGCGCGGAGTCAGAAGACTCTCACACACGCCGGATTCTTGTATCCCACCTCCTTACTCCTTTCTTCTTCAATCCACCCGCACCGCATCGATCTCCAT
>CAZFKF010000054.1:0-12059 GCA_964518805.1 uncultured Planctomycetaceae bacterium
CCCGATCGGGGATCCCGCTGGCGGCATTCGGTGCGCATGGGCTCCACGGTTTCCAGGATCGGCCGGCCCAGGTCCTTGCCGTCGACTTCCAACACCGCGCGGGTCGGTTCCGGCTGGTAGGCGACGCCCCCGCCCTGGCCGAAAGGCGAGCGGGCCGTGACCGAAACCGGGCCAGCCTCGCCCGGCACTTCCAGCCGCACCAGGCGGTCGGAAGCCTCCACGGCGGTAGGCGTCTGTTGCTCGAATCGCCTGCGCCACGCCTCGAAGGCACTTGAGTCCGCAAGTCCGCTGCCCACGCGAATCCAGATCGCTGCGCCAGCCTCGGCCGTGGCCGTGGCGCGCCGATGCTCGATCGTGAGCCGGATGACGCCGAAGGAATTGGCGTCGTCGACCAGCGCGGCGGGGGCGGGCGTGCCGTCCTGGGCCCGAGTCCACAACAGGCGGATGCCCACCGCCGCACTGCCGTAGCGGAGTACGAGGGGCACGCCAACTTCGACCGGCAAGCGTTCGGGGGCGCATTCGAGAAGGGCATTTGCAGCGGGGGCCGGTTGGAGAGTTGCATCCGCGGCAGGGACGGGTCGGAGACCCATCCTACGGGTTTCGGTTCCCGCCAGCCAGAGTCCGTCCGGTCGCCGCAAGACGAGGTGGCTTTGGAGGTTCGCGATCGTCGCCGTTTTGAGATCGCTGGCGCGGTAGATCGCCAGCCCCACGGCGTCGCACGATCGCTGGGCAGCGGCCCAGAACGGAACCAGGTGGATCGCCTTGAGATGCTTGGCCGCCCCGGCTTCGATGCGGGCCTTACCGTAGGGATCCTCCCGGCCGTCGGCGATGAAATAGCACCGCGGCAAGTTGCGATCGCCGGGCAGGTCCACGGTCAAAGGAACGTCTTGATAGAAGTACGCCGACGCAGCGCAGGACAACGTCACGTCGGCAAACAGCGCGTGCGTGCGCGACTGGCGCAGCGGCATGCCCCACCGCTCGCGCACCACGCGCGGAACTTGCGATCGAGCCGCCTCTTGGAGTTGGAGCATGTTGGCCAGCCGGTCCGGCGATCGCTGGCTGGGCCGATCCCTCCGCCCGCCATGCAGCCAGCCGGCCGCTGCAAGCTGCAAGTCGAGCGTGCCGATGCCACGCAGATAGTCGTAGCTGCGGCTGTGAGAACCGGCCAGCTTTTCGCCGGGCGTGAAGAAATTCATGGCAACGTCGAGCCAGAACAACCGCCGAAGCGCGGCCGCCTGCTGCCGGGCACGCTCGCGCCGGGCGAACGACAGAAGGAACTCCAGCCCGTCCAAGTCGACGCCATAGTACGTCGGACTGCAATATTCCGAAATCCCGAACGCCCACGTCCAGCGGCAGATGGCTTCGAGCCGCCGGTAGCCCTCCTCGGCCGCGGCCGGCCGGTCGAGGATCTCGCCGAGCACGGCCACGTTGCCCGCATTGAGGATCGCAACGTTCGTATACGTGACCGGCACCCGGTGTCGCAGGCATGCCTCGACCGCGTGCTCCAGCACGGTGCGGAGCCCCGCCCGCGCAGACTCGGGCATCGCATCCCCGCCCCGGAGCCACGCCAAAGCGGCGTCCTGCATGAGGAACTCGACGGCGTTCGGATCGGCCACCCCGGCATCGCGCCATAGCCAGCGGAAGTTGCCGTAGGTCGGACTCCTGGGATCGCGATCCTGGGCCTTGGCCACCAATTCCAACACGCGGCCCCATCGCTCGCCGTGCCGGCGGTCCTCCGCCAGATTGCGGAGAAACAGAAAGAGCCTGCGCAAGCTCGTGGTTTCGGACGGATCCTGCGTGGCGATGCTCTGCCAGAATCGCTCGTCGGACGGCGTGAGACCCGACGGCTCGGTGGCCCGGGCCGCCGAAATCGTCGCAATCCCTGCGAAGAGACAGACAACCAACGCAACCGCATCGATCTCCGGACGAAACCGGAAAGGGCGCCGATCTCGCAACTCCTGAAGTCGCGTCCCGATCATTCGACCTTGCCCGGCGCCGGGGCCGGGCATTCCCGGAAGGCTTCGGTGTCGAGAATCGAGATCTTCTGCCAGATCTTCTGCGAGAGGCCCGCGGCCAGGTCTTCCACGTCGCTCACAGCGCTCATGACCACGGGGTCTCTCAGGTACTGCACGTGCAGCGCCGCCACCTTGCTGGTCAACGAAAGCATCTCGGCACAGTAGTCGAGATAGCGCGACAATTGGAACCGCGTCATCGTGCGGTGCGGCGACGAGGCCGTGGCCATGGTGGGCGAGAGGATAGCTTCCGGGTCCTTGGAAAGCTGGTGCATGTCGATCACGTGCGCGATGCTTCGCAGGTCGTGCAGGGCCCGAAGCGTCTCGCTCCGCTTGAGCCGATTCTCGAGCGTGAACAGGAACACCAGGGCGATCGACAGGAGAATCGTCTCGTTGACGCCCGCATCGAGCCCCTGGAGGAACTCGCCCAGATGCCCAAAACGCAGCGGCACTTCCTTCAAGACCACCACGACCGCGCTGGCCAGAATCGCCGCGATCGCCACGACGACCGCCGCAATCCCCATCCGCAGGAACCAGCGCGGCCGCTGAATCCGCTGAATGCGGGCCTCGGGCTGCGAGGCGATGTCGAGCAGTTCCTGGCAGACGTTGTTCAGATTCGACTGCGGGAAACGCTCGAAGATCCGGTCCTTGAGGGTCGTAAGCGTGGCGATGATGTACTGTGAATTCAGATGACGATACACGGCGCGCCTCCCGCTCGCAGGTGTGCCGGAGTGCAGCGCCCCCGTCGCCTGCCTTCTGGTGTAGTGCCTCACACCGACTGAGGTCTTGCGAGTACCTTTTTGTCTCGCTTGCCGGCCGAGGATCGCTGTCGACGGGCCACAACATCGGGTGCGCACGGCATCCCTGTCGCCGCCGTGCGGGAACTTCGTTCCCGCAGTGCGAGAGGATCACGAATGCAAGGGCGCGGCGGGATCAGTTCTTCTCGTTTTCGGTGAAATCGAGAATCCCGCTGTAGTCGAGGATCTTCGCGGCGCAAGCCCCAAGCGGGTTCTTGCTGAAACGCTTCCGACACTCCGGGCAGAGGTCGAAACGCAGTTCCTGGTAGACGTCCTCGCCAATCTGGTTGCTGTGCGCTTCCTCCAAATGTTCTAGGAGATCCTGGATCTCCTCAAGGTGGTCTCGGTCGTCCTCCTCATCGCCGGCGATCGGATCGAACGCCGCAGCGATTTCGATTTTGACGACATACCGCAGGTCTTCCTTGGGATCCAACTCTCGTCTGCACAGATCGCACGTGTAGTGAATCATGGACCCGCTCCCGAGTGACGCCGGCCGCGAAAGACGACTAATACTGTATGGCTTGGGCCGACTCACTTCATCGTAATGAGAGACGCCGAACGATGGCAAGTCAACGGAGTTAATTTTTTTCAACCCCAAGGCGCCGGCAAGCCTGGGGGCAGTCCCACGCGCCGCCGCGCGATCTCTCCGCGACCGGGGGGTGAACGCTGGCAGGCCTATGGCGTTGCCGGGAACGATCGACTAAAATAGTCCTGGAACTAGGAATAGTCGTCATTCGTCGGCTTTCCGAGGTGGAAGTGCCAATGGCCGGAACCAACGACCATGCACTCCGGTGGGCAGAGCCATTACGGCTGACGACCGCGGCCCACAGGCCGCTGGCCGAGCGAGAGAGTCGCAGGAGACTGTCTCATGGGGAGTGCCGCTGTGTCCGATGCCTTGGCGTCCAGCGTGCTCGTGCTCAACCGGGCCTACGTGGCCGTCCACGTAATTGGCGTGCGCCGCGCTTTCGGCCTCCTCTGCCGCGAACTGGCCGAAGTGATCTGCTCGGACCAAGGCCGCTTCGCCAACTACGATTTCCAGGCGTGGCGAGAGTCGTGCGAGCTCCGCGCGGACCGGAAACAGCCCGACGAAGACTGGATCCGTTCGGTGAACTTCGAGATCCAGGCCCCCCGCGTCATACGCCTCTTGAGGTATGACCGTATACCCAGTCGGGCGCTACGACTCAACCGCCACACGGTTTTTGCCCGGGACGAACATCGCTGCCAGTATTGCGGTCGGCGGTGTGCGACCGCCCAACTCAGCCTCGATCACGTTACCCCAAAGAGCAAGGGCGGCGAAACTAGCTGGGAAAACGTCGTGTGCTGCTGCCTGGGCTGCAATATCAAGAAGGGCGGACGGACGCCCCAGGAGGCGCACATGAAGCTGATTGCCAAACCCGTCCGGCCCAAGCGCAGTCCTTTGATCACCTTGAAGCTCCGCAACCCGAAGTACCATGCCTGGCGCATCTGGGTCGAGGGGGCCCATCACGAGCTCAGCGTCTCGTAGCCGTGTCCCGCGGGGTTTCGCGCAGTCCCTCGATCCCGCCTGACGAACCGTCGGTTCCGCGTCAGGTGGCCAGGGGTGGTTTCTTTTCGGTAATCACCGGGCACTTGGGAGACATCTCGGCATTCAACTGAATGAAGCTCTGCCATTCCTCGGGCACGTTGCCATCCAGGAAGATCGCTTCCACCGGACACTCCGGAACGCAGGCTTCGCAGTCGATGCACTCGTCGGGATGGATGTACAACATCCGCTCCCCTTCGTAGAAGCATTCGACCGGGCAGACGACCACGCAATCGGTCTACTTGCAGTGGTAGCAGGGCTGGCAGACGACGTGGGTCATAGGGCGGCTCTTTCCTCGGGTTTTCTCACTGGACCTCGAAGACCGATTCAAGTGCTTGGCGTTCAAACACTTAAAGTCCGAAGCGTCCTCCTTCTGGGTGTGAATCTTATGAGCCTCCGCGCGCCGTGTCAATCCTCGGCGTCCGCGGCAGAAGAAACTTGCCGATCGCCCCCCGGGCACCGTATACTCAACGCCACGCTCATGCCGAGCGCGGGCTTGACATCAGGATGCGTCGCACGAGGTATTCCCATCGAGGCGCAGCCGAAAGCCGAGGGTTCGGGGTTCAGGGGTCAGAACCGCGATGAAAGCGTTTCCCACCAGTTCCGAACCCAGACCCCCGCGCCCTGACCCCTTGGTGAAGAACTCAACGATGTCTGAGGTTCGTGGTACAGGCGAGCTTACTTCCGGGGAGAGCCTCTCATGCTGCTGGCGCCGATCGACTGGATCATCATCGTCGTGTACATGGTCGGATGCGTGGTGGCGGGCGTGTGGATGCGCCGCTATGTGCGCAACGTCGAGGATTTTGCGGTGGCCGGCCGGGCGATGGACCTCAATCTTGGCGTGGCCTCGCTGGCGGCCACGGAGGTTGGTATCGTCACCGTGATGTACACGGCCGAAAACGGCTTCAAAAACGGCCTCGCCGGGGCGACGCCCGGTCTTCTGGGCTGCATCATGATGCTCCTTGTGGGAATCACCGGGTTCGTCATCGTCCCCATGCGCGACGCCGGCGTGATGACCATTCCCGAACTGTTCGAGAAGCGTTTCGGCAAGCACGTTCGCTGGCTGGCAGGCGTGGTCGTGATCCTCGGCGGCGTGCTCAACATGGGGATCTTCCTCCGCCTCGGCGGCGACTTCCTGATGTACGTCACCGGCCTCGATTCGGCGGTCAAGTACCACATCGACCTGGCCGGACTGACGTTCGAGTTGGGCATGCTCGAACTCATGATGACCGGTCTGTTGATCGTCGTCCTGCTCTACACGGTCTTGGGCGGGATGCTCTCGGTGCTCATCACCGATTACCTCCAGTTCCTCGTCATGGGCGCTGGGATCGTGATTACCTCCGTGCTCGTGGTGTGGAATGTCGGGTGGCCGAACCTCATCAACGGCCTGTGGGAAGCGCACTCCTCGGGCGTGACGCTCCTCGATACCAGCGTTGCCGGCGAGACGAAGGAAATCGCCATGGCCAACCCGTTCAATCCGATCAGCACCTTCGGATGGGGCTGGGTGACCTGGCAGGCCATGACCTGCATCGCCATCGTCACCACCTGGCAAACCACCATCGCCCGGGTGCTCAGTGCCCGCGACGCGTCGACAGCCAAGGCGATCTACCGCCGCACGAGTTTCTATTACGTGGGCCGGTTTGCGTTGCCGGGCGTGTGGGGCATCGGCGCGTTTCTCTACTTCTGGCACCAGGGCGGCCTGCCCCAGGGCGTCGGCAGCCTCACGGCCATGCCGGCCTTCCTGCACACGATCCTCGGGCCCGGGCTGCTGGGCCTGGTGATCGCGGCCATGCTCGCCGCCGAGATGTCGACCGACAGCGGCTACCTGCTCACCTGGGCCACGGTGATCTACAACGACATCATCAGCCCGTGCCTGCGCAAACCGCTGGCTCCCTGGGCGAGACTGCTCACCGTGCGCCTGCTGGTGCTGGCGATCGGCGTCTTTCTCGTGTTCTACGGCCTGTGGTATCCGCTCCGCGGGGCTGCGTGGGACTATCTGGCCGTGACCGGCAATATCTACATGGCCAGCCTCTTCACGCTGCTGGTGGGCGCCCTGTACTGGCGGCATGCCAATAGCTGGGGAGCCGTGGCGGCGATCGTGTTGGGGGCCGTCGGCCCGATCACATTCGTCGTCCTCAACGCCGTCGTGGAGAAAGACTCGCAGATGTCGCCGGAACTGGCGGGTTGGTCGGCCTTTGGGCTGGCGTTCGCCGGGATGTTTTTCGGTTCGCTGTTGGGCCGGACCATGGGCAAGTTCCCGTCGACCGCCGAATCCCACGTTCCCGCCAAGGAGTAAACCCTATGATCGAAAAGTTCTTCATTGCGTTCTGGACGGTCATGGTCTTCGCCTCGATCGCCTGGTATGGCTATCTGCTGTTTCACGTGGGCATCAAGGGCGGCCGAGACATCGTGCGCATGATCCGCATCCTCTCCGGGCAAGACGGCGATGGGAAATCCCAGGCGACGACGGACCAGTGATGCCCTCCCTGAGAGAAGAGTGAGCGACGGCGAGTCTCTCTGTTGAATTCCGACTCGCAAGATCAGTAGTCGAGTGCGAAGGGGGGCGGCCGTGTGGCATGCCGTCGCGCAGCGTCGGCATGTTGCATCGCCAGCATGCCGACCCTCGGCGGCGCCGAGTGACGACATGCCACTATGCGCGGCAGGTACGTGCCGCTCTAACCACGTCTCATTTGCCCCCAGCGGGGTAGTTGCTACAATTCTGGGCAACTTCTCCGAACGGCTCCCGGAAAAGGAGCATCCATGCCGAAACTCGCTCATTGGTTGACTCCGTGCCTCACCTTGGCGATGACTGGCGGCGTCATCGCAATCACGGCCAGTCCGATCAGCGGGCAGGAATACAAGATGACGACGCCCATTCCACCGGGCATCGCATCCCCGGACACAATTGAGACTCGTCTCGGTACGTTGAGCTTCTTCGACGGCTTCCCCGACAAACCCACCGTCGAGAAGCTTTGCGACAACCTCGAATTCCAGCGAGCAGTGCAGGCATACCCTCTAGCCCTGCTCATGCCTCCATGTCGTTCATCTGCCGTCGATTGCAGGAAGCACGCACCGTGTCGCTCACGGAATTCCACGGCCAGCCAACTCGGACATGCCTTGCCATCGGCCCCGACGATGCCGACAAGACTGATGCGGTCACAGGCCACCTTCAGTTGTTGTCGCAGGCGTGCTCCCCTGCCGTCGTATCGTGAGATCTGACGAGTGGACATGTAGCGTGATTCTGGATTCGCCATGAATGTTTCATACCAACTCGAATCCGCCTTGCTCTCCGACGAATTCACCGATCTCCTGCATCGCTCCACGTTGGCTGAACGTCGCCCGGTGGACCAACCGGACACGATCCGTGGGATGCTTGAGCACGCCGACGTGATTGTGACCGCCCGGATCGATGGCAAGCTCGTCGGTGTCGCACGAGCCATCAGCGACTTCAGCTACTGCACTTACTTGTCCGACTTGGCCGTGGACGTAACCTTCCAGCGGCAAGGAATCGGTCGGGAACTGATCTGCCGGACCCATGAGGCAGCAGGGCTCCACACGACGCTGATCTTGCTGGCCGCCCCCAAGGCCGAAAGCTACTATCCGCACATCGGCATGAAGCAGCATCGCTCCTGCTGGATCATTCCCAGACATTCCCCATAGCCCAAGCAGTTGTGATACGATGACATCGAGTTCCTCTGAAATCTCGAAGACGCCCGCCTTGGTCGTCCTGTTTGCCCTGATCGGAGCGGCAATCGGTTGGTGGGTATCGCCCGCATGGAACAGCAGATCGGCTGCACCGGACAGCCCTATCGCTGTGTACAGCCGAGGGGAAGTCGAGCACGTCAGCGAAGCCACTTTCGCCGCAGAGGTGCTTCAGTCACGGATTCCCGTGCTGGTGGATTTCTATGCCGACTGGTGTGGGCCGTGCAGGCAACTTGCCCCTGTGCTCGACGAGGTGGCCCGTGACACACGCACGGCGAAGATCGTCAAAGTGAACGTGGATCGGAACCGGGCGTTGGCGGCCCGCTACAGCGTCCGTTTAATTCCCAGGCTGATGGTCTTCAAGGACGGTCAGGTCGTCGCCAAACAGACCGGTTCCGTAAGCAAGAACCGGTTGAAGGCGATGCTGGATCTGTAGGATTCCGTGCCTTCGGCTACCATTCCGCTTTCGCCTTCACGGCTGTCACTCACGGATGAGCCTTATCTTGTGCTTCATGGCGTTATCGAAATCGCCGATGAAGATCCACCAGTTGTTCAGCAAGTTTCCTTGATAGGCCAGCCCATTGTTGGCACCGGGGATGCTCTGCATCCAATAAACGAACCACTTCAGGCTGTCTCCCCCCCAGCGGTCGCAGTTCAACTGCTGCTTCTTGCCCGTCCCATCGGGCTTCCAGTCCTCAATATCCGTCTCCACGAACCGCTTGTTGGCCCAATCGTAGTCCTGTTCGGCGTTCGGCGGGTAATGGGCCCAGCCGCAACCAGGGCGTACGATCTTGTGCGTGCGATCGCTGCCGACGAACTTGCCCCAGAACAGCAGTCTCTCCCATTGCTCGTGCGGCGTGCGATCCCGGCCATCCACATGGTTCAGGACTGCCTCGATCTGGTGCATGTGGTCCTCGATGGCCTCCGACGCTCCCCGCTGGTAATTGTAGTGATAAACCGTGTAGGTCTTCTTCAGCACCGGCAGATCGCTGGGATCACGGTTGCTGTTGCTGATGTCGCCAAACGGTCCTGCCATATTCGATTCCCAGAGGTTGAGCACACCTCCGTGATAGCCCCAGATCCACACCTCTTTGACGCCCTTCTGCTCGACCCACTGCTTGATGCCGATCCGCCGCATGATCTTGTTGTAGTCCGTCATCGGGACTCCTTCGCCAGTGCGGGAAACCGTTGGCAACGGCTCCAGGAACTCGAAGGTCTTCACGACCCGGTAGGCAAGGCTAGGTTCGGCGGTCTTGTCCTTGTATCCGTGGTAACGTGATCCTTCTTGCAGGGCCGTAGCGACTTCCTTGGTAAGTTCGTCGGTCTTCTTGCGGGTTTCGTCCAGCGGAGCCCCCCAATCCCCGGTGACCTTCTGATCGATCAGATCGTCCTTGACGGGGAAATACTTGATCACGAGGACCGGGATCTGCATCGGCAGCCTAGGTTCCCAACGTTCGGCTGCTGAACCGGCGGTGCCGATCATCGATAGTCCAATCACCGACAAGGCGAGCACTTGGGCGGACAGCAGAGCACGACGGATCATGGTTCGATCTCCACGAAGACAGCCCGATTCCTCCCAGCTTCCCGTTCTTGTAGCATCGCCGTGACGATGCTGCAATCAGGCTGGACAACCTGATCGGGCCTCGTTGTACCTCGATAATCGTTAGCGGATGTGGTGCGAAGTCAGCCGAGTTCGTGGAGCCCGTCACAGAAGCCCTTGCCAAAGACGGTTGGCATCGCAGCGGGGCCGCTGTCGTCTTCTACAACCTATGCTCCGATCGGAAGGTCTACAGGCTGTTCAACGGCTTTGGGCGGCTTAAGTTCATGGGGACGTACCTACTCACGTTCCGCACCCCTCGGCGGAAGTTGGTCGTGACAAAATGGCTGCGTCTGGCGCATCATACGTACCGGCTCGAAGGCGGACGACTCTCGCCGCTTGCGGAGGGGGCGCACGGCCCGCATAATTGACTGAGTTAAGGGCGAGGCTCCCCAAAACGAGTCGGTCAGGACTTCCGAACGCCCGACGACTTCGGAAGTCTCTCGTTCTCGGGCTGCGCGATTCCGGTCTGTACGGACACTGTAATGTCGGAAGAGTTCGATCCTTATCTCCATTGGCTGGGTATCCGCGACGCACAACGCCCACCGAACCACTACCGACTGCTCGGATTGGTGTTGTTCGAGGGCGACGCGGAGGTCATCAGCAATGCCGCGGACCGGCAGATGGCCCATCTGCGAACCTTCCAGACGGGGCGGCGGTCGGCCGATTCGCAGAAGATCCTCAACGAGCTGGCGGGGGCTAAAGTCTGCCTCCTCAGTCCGCAGAAGAAGGCTGCGTACGATTCGCTGTTGCGGGCCGAATTGGCTTCCGTTCCGACAGCGCCGCCCCGATTTCCGGCTGCTGGCGATGCGGTTCCCACCACGCCGCCAAGGCTGCCGTCTTCGGCAGCACGAAGGCTGTCGGTCATCTGGGTCTCGGTCTCCACGCTGGTGGCCATGGCCGTGGTGCTTGCGGCGCTGCTGGTGTTCGTCTTCCGCGGCAAGCCGACGAACGAGAACGCCGAAGGGACGCCTTGGGAGCAGGACGCAACTTCGATCGACGCAGACCAAAGCACGCAGCAGTCCCAGAAGTCGACTCCGGGCGCTCCAACCTTGCCCGCGACGCAATCCGACGCGAAACCTGAGACAACAGTTGGGCCAACGCCTAAGGCGACTTCCCTGCCGTCGCAGACGGGCGGGCCGCCGGCAAAATCCGATCCCAAGTCCCGGGGCGAATCGGGCAAGGCGACCGGGCCCGTCGAATCGGCCACGATGGAACCCAAGTCCGGGCCGAAAGCCTCGGCCGAACCGCCGCCCGCTGAACAATCCATGGAAGCTGCCCGCGCCGCGATGAAACAGCGCGACGTCGCGGACGCCCGGCGGCACATCGATCTGGCAGAAAAGGGAGCCTATCCCAAGGATCGCGAGCCGCTCGATCGGCTTCACGACGTGTTCGACCCTTGGGAGGCGTTCTGGAAAGCGGTGCGGAATGGCATGGCCGAGTGCAAACCGGGCGATGTCCTGCACGCGGAAAGCTTGACGGTCGAGGTGGTGCGATCGGACGCCGACGGGCTGACCGTTCGGGCAGCCGGCGAGGATCGACGATACACGCTCAAGGACTTGCCCTCGCCACTAGCCCTGGCAATCGCTGCCAAGAAGCTGCCGGAAAACGTGGCGAATGTCGCGAAGGCCGCGTTCCTGGTGACCGATCCTCAAGGAGACGCTCGACAGGCGAGCCTCCTGTGCGAACCATCGGCCAACCATCGCGTGCCTCCCGGCAGCGGGTTGTTGAACGCAATCCGGGACGCCTTGCGCTCCAAAGAGCCGGCCCCGGAGACTCGGCCCGCGCCGCCGAAAACGCCCTCGCGACTCCCGGTTCCCGGTGCTGCCGCGCAGCAAGCCGAAAAGAAGAACGTGCGGGACGCGTACAAAGCCCGTTTCACCCAGGCCCGTAGCCCCATGGAGAAGGGAGTCTTGGCAGCCGACTTGCTGCGCGACGCCAAGGAGACCAAAGACAACCCAGTGGCCCGCTTCGTGCTGCTTTCCGAGGCCCGCGACCTGGCCATCCTCGCCGGCGATGCGGCGCGACTGCACGAGGTCGTTCTGACGATGGCCAAGGAATACGAGGTGAGTCTTCGGGACGAAGAGACACGGGCACTGGTCGAGGCGTCGGAAATGGCGATGCCTTCGGCAGCGAAGGCTTCGCTGGCCAAGGCGGCCATGGGACTGGCCCAGGAAGCCATTCAGGCCGACTCGTTCGATGCCGCGGCGCAGTTGGCCAAGGCGGGGTTTTCTCTGGCCAGCAAGGTCATGGCCTCCAAGGGGCGCGACCCCCACGCCATCCGCCAAGCCGCGGAACTAGGGGAGTTGGTACCTTGGTACAAACAGCAATATGAACTGGCCCAACAAGCCGAAAAAGCCCTGGCGCAGAATCCGAACAACGCGAAGGCC
>CAZFKF010000055.1:0-12058 GCA_964518805.1 uncultured Planctomycetaceae bacterium
CCGCGGCGGCGAGTTTCAGCGACTCGCCCGACGTAATTGCTCCCAGCCGGTCGCCGAGCGCCCGATTCCCCACCTGGTCGTGGTTCTGCGAACAGACCACGAAGCGTTCGGCCGGCAAATGACGAGAGGGGACACCGTGTCGCCGACCGCGATACGGCGAGAACTGGCCGTCGTAGACGAACCCTTCGCTCACAGCCTTCGCCATCCTGCCCACGCCTCCAAAATCAGCGTAGTAGCCTGAGTGCTCCGAAGTCAGCAATACGTGCAGACAGTGATGGAAGTCGTCGTTCCATTGGCCGTCCAGGCCGAATCCGCCGATCTCCCGGACCTCCGTGTGGCGGGTGTCGTTTCTATTGCTCTCAGCGATGACGGTGATCCGGCGATTGAGTTGCTCGGCGCGCTGGTGGACGGCCTCCCCTAACTCTCGGAGAAAAGGCCGTGCCGACTCGTCGAAGATGGCATGGACGGCGTCCAATCGCAGGGAATCGATGTGAAAGTCTGTAATCCAACGGAGAGCGTTCTCAATGAAGTACCGGCGGACCTCGTCACTGTGGCGGCCATCGAAGTTGAGGGCAGGGCCCCAAGGCGTATGATAGCGATCGGTGAAGTAGTGTCCGAACTCGGCCAGATAGTTGCCCTCTGGCCCCAAGTGATTGTAGACCACGTCCAGGGCCACTCCCAGCCCTCGTTGGTGGCAAGCGTCGACCAACCGCCGCAACCCGTCCGGCCCGCCGTAGGAGTTCTGCGCCGCGAAACAGAAGGTTCCATCGTAGCCCCAGTTGCGCGTCCCGGGAAACTGGCCGATGGGCATCAATTCGATGACCGTGATGCCGAGTTGTGCAAGTTCGTCGAGGTGCGGAATGACGGCGTCGAAGGTCCCCTCGGACGTGAAGGCGCCGACGTGGATCTCATAGAGGATGTAGTCTCGCAGGGGAAGTCCGCGCCAATGTGAGTCCTGCCAAGGGAAGTCCGGATCGATGACCTGCGAAGGTCCGTGAACTCCCTCGGGCTGAGATCGCGAGGCCGGGTCGGGACGTTCTTGCGCGTCATCCAGTCGGTAAAGATAGCGGCTCCCCGGCACAATCCCTTCGACGATGCCGTGAAAGTAGCCCCGCGAACCGGGCGCCAGTCGCACACACTTCGATTCCGGATGGACCAGGTGAACGTCGACCGTGCGGGCCTTCGGGGCCCACACGAGGAACCGGCACCTTCGGCCGCCGAGATAGGTTGCACCGAGCGGGAGGTTGGACGTCGAGTCTGTCATGGATCACTCCCGCGCTTCGAGAATCCGGAGGATTCCGTGAAGGGGCACGCGAAGCCAGGTCGGCCGGTGGTTCAGCTCATACCCCAGTTCGTACACCGCCTTCTCCAGCAGGAATACGTCCAGCAGGGTTTGGATCTCGCTGGACGCCTGCGGAAGGAACGTTGCGCCTTTGGCAATCTCCAAGTACTTGCGGAAGAACCGGACGCCTATCCAAAGGGACCAGAACCGTCCCCACCGGTGCAGCGCGGGAACCTGTTCCTTGGGGACCATCCCGCACAACTGGTTGAACAGCACCGACTGGCTGGCGTAATCGAACGAGCGGATCATCCCTGCCACGTCCCGAAGCGGGCTCCGCTTGAGCCGCCGCTCGCTGATCCGCCGGGCCGGCTCCCCTTCGAAATCGATGACGACGAAGTCCTTGCCGGTGAACAGGACCTGGCCGAGATGGTAGTCTCCGTGGCAGCGGATGCGCGCGCCGGTGATCTTGCGCCCGACGACTGTGCGAAAGCGATCCATGATCTCTTGCTCCACGACCAGCAATTCCTTGAGATCGTCGCGTACCTCCTCGGACAACTCCTTGTGCTTGCTGCGCAGCAGGCGAAACGTTCGCCGTGCCAGTCCTCGCATGGCCTGGTACAGCGAGCGCTGGTAGAGTTCCGAGAAGGGCTCCGGGGCAAATTCCGGATTGTCCGCTGCGGAGGCCAGTGCCAGATGGAGTTCCGCAGTCCGCTGCCCCAGCAGATCCGCCGACGCGAGGTAGGCATTGCAGACCTCGCGGGCAAGTGCCGGCGGTTCTTCGCCGGCAAGATAGACCATGCCTTTACGCGGCAATTCCAGCACCTCGGGCGGGAGCGGGCCGGACCTCGTCAACACCCGCTCGAAGAAACGATGAACCGCGTCCAGCGTGTAGCTCCATGCGTCGCTCTGGCTGCGCACGTATCCCTGCAGCACCGCAACCGTGAACGAGGCGTTGCTTCGGTCGCGGTACTCGATCGAGCCTGCCAGGGGCGCGACGTGAGGGAATCCCGCGGAATCCGTGAGAAAGGCCCCCAATTCGACTTCGGGATTGAGCCCTTCCTCGAGCCGCCGGAAGAGCTTCAGCATCAGGCGATCGCCGTAAACCACCGAACTGTTGCTCTGTTCCACCTTGACCGAGCGTACGGGCAGGGGATCGCCAGCGTCGCCCCGCAACGTCCGGAACGACGGCCCGGGACGCCCGTAGAGCTTGCCTCCCGGGGCAGAAAAGCGACGCCGCGAGGCGATGATCTCCAGGAGCGCGTGGCCGAATGCCTCCTCCCCCGAGGCGTCGTAGAGCACGCCGTCTTCGGCCTTCTCGTCGTGGACCACCTGCACGTGAACCACCAGTGCCGGCGATCGCTCACGGATCATCTGGGCGGCGCGATCGCCGGCCGCGAACGCCAGCGGCAAGACGTACGTCTCCGGTTCGTCCTCGACGTAGTCCACGCGCAGCAAGACGAGGTGCACTTCCGGCCCCCCATCGACTCCCTCAAGGGGAACCACTTCGATCATCGTCGCCGCGCGGATCGTCTTGGCCTTTCCGCCGAACCAGCGTCGAGCCGCCAGGAAGCGGGGCAGGTGTTTCTCCAGGAGTCTCTTCGGCTGGCCGGTAAGCACCCCCTGCCAGCGACGCGGTACGCGAAGCGACGGGAGGACATCTCCCTCGTGCGCCGCGGCGGGCTCGCTTCCCGCGACAATGATCGGCGGCTCCGCCGGTTTCTGGATGGCAAACCAGTAGAAGCCATGGGGCCCCAATGTCAGAAGGTAGGGCCACTCGCCGATCCGCGGGAATGCACTTTGCCCAAACAACTCGATAGGCGTGCTTCCTCGAAACTCGCCCAAGTCGAGTTCGACAAACTGCGAGAACCGCGAGAGATTGGCGACCACGAGGATCGACTCTCCGCGATAGCTTCGAAGGTACGCCAACACCTTGGGGTTCTCCGGCAGAAGAAAACGCAGCGTCCCGCGGGCAAACACCTGGTTCTGCTGCCGCATGGCGATCAGACGCTTCATCCACCAAAGCAGCGAATACGGGTTCCGCCGCGAAGTCTCCACGTTGATCGCTTCGTAGTGGTACTCGTGGTCGATGATCAGCGGAAGATACAATTGTTGCGGGTTGCACGAGGAGAATCCCGCGTTGCGGTCCGGGCTCCACTGCATGGGAGTGCGGACGCCGTTGCGATCCCCGAGGAAGAAGTTGTCCCCCATGCCGATCTCGTCGCCGTAATAGACCACGGGCGTCCCCGGCAACGACATCAGCAGCGAGTTCAACAACTCGATCTTTCGTCGGTGGTTGCCCAGAAGGGGTGCGAGCCGCCTGCGGATCCCCAGGTTGATCCGGGCCTGAGGATTGTGCGCATAGACGCGGTACATGTAGTCCCGCTCTTCGTCGGTCACCATCTCCAGCGTCAACTCGTCATGGTTGCGCAGGAAGATCGCCCATTGGCATGCCTCGGGAATCTCCGGAGTCTGCTGCATGATGTCGATGATCGGAAAGCGGTCCTCCATTTGAACGGCCATAAACATGCGCGGCATGACGGGGAAGTGGAAGGCCATATGGCACTCGTCCCCCTTGCCGAAATAGGCCGCCGCGTCTTCGGGCCACTGGTTCGCCTCGGCCAAGAGCATGCGCCCGGGGTAGTGCGCGTCGACAAAGGCCCGGATGTCTCGAAGGAAGGCATGCGTCTCGGGCAGGTTCTCGCAATTGGTGCCCTCGCGCTCGAAGAGGTAGGGCACGGCGTCCAGCCGCAGCCCGTCGACTCCCATCCCCAGCCAGTAGTCGAGGACTTGGAGTATGGCCTTGCGAACCTCCGGGTTGTCGTAGTTCAAGTCCGGCTGATGGCTGTAGAAACGGTGCCAGTAGTAGGCCTCGGCGACGGGGTCCCACGACCAGTTGGAGGTCTCGAAATCCTTGAAGATGATGCGGGCATCCTTGTACTTGTCCGGCGTGTCGCTCCACACGTAATAGTCGCGGTGCCGGCTGCCCGGCTTGGCCCGCCTCGCTCGTTGGAACCAAGGATGCTGGTCGGACGTATGATTGACCACGAGCTCCGTGATGACCCTCAAGCCTCGGCTATGAGCGGCTCGAAGCAGGGCCTTGAAATCCGGCAGCGCGCCGTAGTTCGGATGGATGCCGGCGTAGTCGGCAATGTCATACCCGTCATCGCGGAGCGGCGAGGGATAGAACGGCAGCAGCCAGATCGCGGTGACCCCCAGGTCCTGCACGTAATCCAGCTTCTGGGCAAGGCCGCGGAAGTCGCCGACTCCGTCGCCGCTCGAATCGCAGAACGAACGCACGTGGAGCTGGTAGATCACCGCATCCTTGTACCACTGTGGACTCGATTCCGTCATTTCCATCACTCCTGGCCGCCGAATCGGTCCAAGTTCGTCGCCGAATTCTATGATTGACATGAACGGATGCCAAGCACCATCATTCGGTGTCAAATCGATCCTCGCCATGCCTGCCGGCCATCGCCCGAAAGACCAACCGTGACCAGGCAGGCAACGAATGCCTTCCCTCCCCTGTGTCGTCTGGCACAAAAGGGGGGACGTCGAGACTCCGGACGAATACCTGGACAGCCGCTTACTTCTTGCCCTTCTCGATCCACTGGATTTCCGAGATCGTGGGGCCCTCGTTGGCCTGGAGGATGTTCAGGCGGAGATGCTGCGCGGTGATCGGCGGGAATTTCTGGTCGAAATGGCCGAGCCTGGCGCCGGAGAAGAAGGTCTTCCACACCGTGCCCTCCTTGGCCTGCAACTCGAACTTCTCGACGCGGCCGGGGAATTCCTCCTCGATCTTCACGCCTTCGATGACAACCGGTTTGCCCAGGTCGACGGCGATCCAGGCCGCGTGGGTGCCGCCGTCGGTGGCCCAGCGCGTGCCCGGCTCGCCGTCGAAGGCCATCTCGGGGGCGTAGTCGTCCATGTGCTGATAGATGTTCGAGGCCGTTGCCTTAACCGCGCTGGGCAGGGCTACGGGCCGGATATCGAGGGCCGGACCGTCGAGTTCGAGCTTGACGATGGTGTCGATGGGCTGTTGCTCCGACGGGGCGACGCGGATCGTGATGCCTTGGGGATCCTGGGCCACGATGGCCGTGCCGCCGGTGAGCACCGACGAGGCCACAATCTTCTTGGGCAGCGGCGGCAGCGCGACCGAGTCGCCTTCCCACTTCAGCACGTGGACGTAGACGGTATTGCCCTTGCGCGTGCTGGCGATCTGCCGGGTCGGCTTGAACGGGCCGCCACGCGTGCCGTAGATCGAGGCGCCGTACTTGGCCAGCCAAGTGCCCATCTCTCGGAGCCGTTCGACCTGGCGCGGCTCGATCTCGCCGGTGGGCATCGGCCCCACGTTGAACAGCAGGTTGCCGTCGCCGCCCGCGCAGCGCACCAGCGTCTGGATGCACTGCTGGAGCGTCTTCATCGGGTCGTCGGGCTTCCACGCCCACTGGTTGCAGATCGTCATGCAGGTTTCCCAGGGGCGGTCGAAACGGAAGGTGCCCACGGTCTGCTCGGGCGTGTCGTAGTCGGCGGCGACGGCGCAGCGGTTGTTCACGAGGATGTCGGGTTGGAGCGAGCGGACGAAGTCGACCACGCCCTGCCCGCGCTTGGCGTCGAATCCCTGCGACACGTCGAACCAGAGCGTGGAAAGCGGCCCGTAGTTGCGGATCAGTTCCTCAACTTGCCTGCGCAGATACTGTTCGTAGCGGTCCAGGTTGGGGTGCGGCTTCTTGGTGCTTCCGCCGGGGCTGCCGAAGGGGAAGTCGGGATGGTGCCAATCGCAGACCGAGTAGTAGGTGCCGAAGGCGATTCCCTGGTTGCGGAACGCCTCGGAAAGCTCCTTGACCACGTCGCGTCCAAAGGGCGAGTTCATGATGTTGAAGTCGGTCTGGCGGGTGTCGAACATGCAGAAGCCGTCGTGGTGCTTCGTGGTGAAGACCATGTATTTCATTCCGGCGTCCTTGGCGATCCTGACCCACTGGTCGGCGTTGAACTTGACTGGATTGAACTGCTTGTAGAGGTGATCGTACTCGTCGATGGGGATCGGGGCCCCGCGCGACCAGCCGATTTCCGTGCCCTTGAGGCTCACCGGCCCCCAGTGGACGAACATCCCGAACCTGGCCTCGCGCCACCAGGACAGGCGGGCCTCGTTGGGTGCCTTGACCGCCAAGGCCGGCTGTGTCTCCGCGGCGTCAGTCAGGCTCGCAGCCGCCAGGAACGATGCCAGAATGAAAGCTGATGATCTCATGACTTGTCTCTCCTTCGCGAGTGTCGTGGAAACACCAGTCCAGCGGGCCCAACGGCACACGGAACGTGCCCGTTGCCGGCCCCTTGTGGAAGACAAGAATACCACACGGCCGGTTCCATTCCCAGAATGGACGCGCCCCCGGGCTTAGGCGTTGCGAGAGAATCGCGGACGATTCCGGTATTCGATTCCCTCGCGGAGCCTCAGTTGGGAACTTGCGCGATGGCCACCAGTGCATTGTGTGCCTGTTGGAGTTCGCGCCGCGTGCTTAGCGCGAAAAGGTCCTTGTCGTCTTCGGACGCACGTTGGATGGCCGTCGCGACCGCGCTGAGAGTCTCGGAGAGCGAATTGGCGAGCGCCCCAGGTCCGGCCTGCGCCCCGGTGCGGAGGGCCGCGGCGACGGCAAGCACCTCGGGGGTCTTGCTGGCGTCGCCCCGCACGCGGGCGGCCGCCGCCACGTGGTTGACCGCCCGCACGAGGAGCCATCGCTGAATCTCGGCGCGGGAAGCAATCCGGACCACCGTCACCGGTTTGTGAAGGCGGGGAAGTTCGAGGGCGAAGTCATCGCCGTGGACCCGCAACTCCATCGGCTTCAGGGTCACGGCGTCCATAGCCAGCAGTCCGCCCTCCAAATCCTTGAGGGCGTTGCGATCAATCCTCAAGGGCGTTGCGCCGTCGCCGGGCGATCGGATCGTGAAGCACACGGCGTCCCGCGCCGGGAATCGCTCCACGTGGGCGCCGGAGGCCAGCGGCACCGGCTCCCAACCCGCTTCGGCCAGTTCCCGGATGGCGGGCATCCACGTGTGGGCCAGGTCGCCGTGAAGCCGGTATGCCTCCTGCACGCTTCGACCCGTGCTGGGCAGTTCGCCCCACAATGCGGCGTTGTAGTAGAATTGTTCGACGACGCCGCGCTTGTCCAGTCCGTGCGGGTGGATGAAATTCATCAGCAGCACCGGCTTCTTGCAGGCACTGGCCCGGTAGAAGAACGTGGCGTCGAGATTCTCGAACGCGCTGCCCTCGATTCCGGCGATGTCGGAGACCAAGTACAGTGGGAAGGCGTCCAAGTTGGCGTGCATGTTGGTGAAGACCGCCTTGCCCTGCGGGTGATAGCGCTCTTGTAAGGCTCGGAGAAAGGCGGACATGGCGAACCGCCCGTGCGCGCCAACCCCGAACGTGGCCCCGTGGTACCCAAACGGACGCCGGTTGGCCGACCACTGCTCGCGGCGGCAGTTGAGCACGCCGTAGCACCAGACCGAGACGGAATCGAAGTAGCAGCCATCGACGCTCGGCGTCTCGCGGAAGACGCGATCGAAGAACTCGAATTGCCGTCCGGCTGCATTGGGCTTGGCGGGGCTGTCGGGGAGGTTCGGGTCGACGTTCAGCGTGAAGCGGAGGACGTTCAAGGATGGATCCGGCTTGGCGTCGGCCGACAGGTCGTCGGTGATCGACAGCACGTACTCACCCCGCGTGTTCTGAACGGCGTTGTCGCGCACGTACTTCAGATCGGGCTGCTGCTGCTCCAACTCCGCGAACCGATCCATCGCCTCGTCGTAGGTCTTCGGCTGCTCCTTGCCCGGCAACGTGACCGTCCGGCAGCACGATTCCTGGTAGGGATAGGTCCCCAGGCCGCGTTCGTCGTCGTCTTTGCAGTCGGCGGGGCCGCCCTGGTGGTAATGGAAGTGCTGCGGATCGGGCAGGTCCTTGGACGTCGCGGCAAAGAGCCATGCGCCACCCTTGCGGACGAACGGCTTGAACGGCTCGGGAAACAGAGCGTAGTATCGCTCGAGCGCGGAACGGAATCGCCACCTCGGCTCGGTGCGATACAGCACGCATGCGAACGGGGCCCGCATGCGGAGCTCCGGCCGGGCATCCTTGGTGAAGCCGAAGGGAAAACGCAGTTCCGCCCCATCGTGCGTGTCCGCGAAACGGCAGACGGACGGGCGGTCGGGCGGCACGGCCAGGGCCAGGCGATCCTCTCCTCCCAGACGCAGGCTCACGAGAGGCAGCTTCGAAAGCAACTCCGCGGGAAGCAACAGCGGATCGCGATCGATGCCGCTCTGTGGGACGCTCGCGCCGCGCACGCGAATCACCAAATCGACGACCGTGTCCTTGTCGCCAGGCGCACGGACCTCGCCCTCCAGACGCAGGCACTGCTCGGCGGCGGTCCATTGCCCGGTGATCGAAAAGCCTTTGGCCGGATCCTTGGTCCGCGGATCGATCAACAGCCCTTCGACAAAGACGCCCGGCAGCCGCAGATTGCCAATGGAGATGTTGGTCAAGGCAACGGCGTCCGCTTGGGCCGCCAGTCCATCACTCGTACGCACCGGCCCAGCCGACACGCCGGAGCAGAGTGCCGCCAGGACCGCTGCATGGGTCGCTAACCTGCCCATCGATGCAATCACAGCATCCTCCTTGTCTGAGTGCGCTGGCGCCTCGCGCTCTGCACGGGGCTTCTGACGTCGCACCTTCTACGAACTCATCTAGATCCTATATCAGGTCTTCCACCACGCATAGTCGCCCCGGGCTGATCGACACGGGGCTGCCCATGCGGTACAACATCCTGTCGTGGGGGTGCATGGAGCAAGACCGTGCCCGCCTGGTAAACCAGAGCAAATGAGAGGAGTTTTCCATGCCTGCCGTGTTCTTCCCCAAGCGAAAAGGCTCCCAGTTCGACCTCCGTCCGCCAATGCGATTCGTTGGCGTGGGAGTCTTGGCCGCATTCTTGGGAATCGCGTTGGCTGCGGCGGCAAGCTGCGCCGCGGAGCAAGAGAAGCCGCTGACGTACGTCGATGTCCTCCGCCAACTGACCGATTTAGACCGCCTCACCCGCTTGCAGACCGGCTGCAGGGCAGGACTGTTTTCGAGTTGGGACCGCGCCTCCAAGACCCGCTGGGGCGCCAACGGCGACGCCGGGCAGTATCTTCGCGTCGAGCCGGATGGCGAGGCGGTGATGATGGAGCTCGACGGGCCGGGCGTGATCTATCGGGCGTGGTCGGCCAACCCGGTGGGCAAGATCCGGATCTATCTCGACGGCGCCGAGGACCCCAACTACGAGTGCGACTTCCCGGACCTTTTCGACGGCAAGACGCCGCCGTTTGTCAAGCCGCTGGTCTATCGGCGCGACGGTCCCCAGTCGGCCTCCGACTGTTACCTGCCGGTCCCGTTTGCCAAGCACGTCAAGATCGCGGCCGACAAGCCGCACGGGCAGTACTACCAGTTCAACTACGTCCTCTTTCCTAAAGACCGGCAAGTGGCCAGCTTCCGGCTGCCCTTAAACGCCGAAGAAGAGGCGGCCCTGTCGGCCGCCGTGGACGCCTGGTCCCACCCCGGGCGCGATCCGAAGCCGCAACTTCCCGGCCAGCAGACGATCACGAAGACCGTGACCCTCGAAGCCGGCCAAGCGGCGCTGCTCTGCGAACTGAAGAATGCAGGAATGATCCGGTCGATCCGGGCCAGAGTCCAGTCGGACCAGCGCTACGCCTGGCGCAAATTGGTGCTCTGCGGCGAGTGGGACAACGGGCCGTGGCCTCAGATCCTCACCCCGTTGGGCCCGTTCTTCGGGTTCGATTGGGAGACGGCCGAGTACGGCTCGGTCACCACGGGATGCCTGAAGGGCCAAGCCTACCAGTTCTTCCCCATGCCGTTCCGCAACTCGGCCCGGCTGTCGCTCAAGAGCTACCTCGAAAAGCCGGCCACGGTCGAGTTCGAGATCCAATGGGCCCCGCAGGCACAGGTGCCCGACGACTCGGTCTACTTCTTCGCCCGCTGGCGCCACGAGCCCGACTCGAAGACCTTCGACTATCCGTTCCTGGAGACCGCGGGCCGCGGACATTTCGTGGGCGTGGCGATGCCCATCGATCATCCGCTGGGTGGCTGGTGGGGCGAGGGAGACGAGAAGGTGTGGGTCGATGACGATGACTTCACGCCTTGGATCGGCACGGGCTCCGAAGACTATTTTGGCGACGCCTGGGGCATTCGCTACTTGTCCGGACCCAGTTTCGGCGCGTCGTCCATGAAGGGACACCGTACCTGCAACTACCGCTGGCACTTCATGGATTTCGTTCCGTTCGCCAAGCGGATGCGGATGACCATCGAAAACTACGGCCCCAACGGTCAAGGACCCCGCGGCCAATACGATTACACCTCCACGGCCTTCTGGTATCAGGCCGAGAAGTCGCCCCCCTTCGACCAGCTTCGCGGCGTCAAGTACACCGGCGGCGACGACCCGGACGGCAAGCCGGCGCCCATGGAGTACAGTTCCCAGCCCTTCCAAGACGTGAACGCCGACAGCCTCCGGACCTACGGACTGGGCATCACGTTCGCCCAACAGGCCGAGACGCTCATGGCCGATGCGGTCAAGGCCGGCACGGCCAAGATCGTCACTGACGCCCTGCGTCCCTATGAATTCGACCGCGAGCGGGCCGTGGATTTCGGCTCGGTCGGCGCGGGCCAGAAGCTGGGAACGATCACCCTGAAGACCGGCGTCGATTCGGTCTACTACCTGCGCTTGTATACGGCGCCCGAGGCCGGCATCGCCGACCTGTCGCTGGCCAGCGGCGGCAAGGCGCTCGCGATCGCGGCGAAGCCGCAGCCCCACGTGCTACAGCTTGGCGGGCTCTTCCTCAACAAGGGCGAACACGCGATCGACCTGGTGGCGGCCACGGCCGGACATGCGATCCTCGATTGTCTCCAACTCGAACCCGCCCCGCGGTTCTCCGAGGCCATCGAAGCCGAGGAGCTTCCCGTGGTCCGGACCACCGGTGCGGCGACCGAACCGCGTCCGAGCGGTGCCATCGTCGGCGTGAGCGCCGGGCGCGTCCTGGAGTTCCACGCCGAAAAGGCGGGCCAGGGATTTGTGCTCAACCTGGGCAAACGCCCGACGATGCCCTATACCCTGGGAATTCGCCCCATGCTCGGGCCGAAGGGCGCCATGGTTCAAGCGTTCGTGGCCGATCGGCCGATCGGTCCCCAGTTCGATCTCTACGCTGGCCAGCGGCACTTGGGACCTTCGGTGCTGCCGCTGGGGCCGGTGCCCGCCAATGCGACCGCAGTCGAAATCCGCGTCGTGGGGGCCAATAAGCTCTCGCAGGGACACGACGTCGAGGTGGACTACGTCCGATGGGAGCCGAGCATCCTGGGCCCCGGCACGGCCGAAGGCGTTTGGGCCCACGTCGTCGGGATCCACGATGGCGACTACCGCCCTCAGGATCTCGGTCCGGCCTATTCGGGCGGGCATCAGTTCTGGGTGCAGCCCTGCAATCTGAAGGGCTGGGTCGATATCGCGATCGAGATCCCGCAGGCCGGCTCCTACGAGTTCGTCGTCAAGTACACCAAGTCGTGGGATTACGCCAACGTCCAGGCATTCCTCGACGGCAAGCCGCTCGGTGCGGTGGTCGATACCTACGCGCCCGCGGTCGTGTCGGCCGAGACCGTGACGCTGGGGCGAGTCAATCTGACCGTGGGCCGCCACGTCCTGCGGTTTCAGGCCGTCGGGCACAACCCGCAGTCGAAGGGCTACCTGATGGGCATCGATC
>CAZFKF010000056.1:0-12043 GCA_964518805.1 uncultured Planctomycetaceae bacterium
AACTCTATCATATCGAGTCAAACACGTCCCTGGCCCCACTGGATCTTGCGGTCCCAAGCCTAACGACCGGGGGATGCCCCTAGACAGTGGGGGCGCCGCGTTCGGGATCGGCGTCACCGAGCGGCGGGGAAAAGCCAAGGAGAAAGAACTCGGCGGAATAGCCACGGCCGAATCGCCAAGGTTGTCACATCCGTGCGGCCCTTGCCCCAATTGCGCACGCGTCTGATACGAGGACCGACCGTTGAAGATGTCGGATGAGGACTTGCTTCTGGAAGAGAGTCACGGATCGGAGTCCGACGTCCTCGGCTCTTTGCGCGGAATCCACCGATTGTGAAACCACTTCAACATCGCGTGCCATCGCGGCTTCTGATCTCCGGTCAACACGCCATCCACCTCGCGTTCGAGGCGGGCGAACTCCGTTTGAACGTTTTCGTAGACTGCCGCATGTCGGGCCAGTAGGATCTCCTCCACTTTCTCAGCCTGCGTGTCCGTCAGGCCGAGCGCTTTCTGGAGCCGAGCCGTATCCTTGGCCGCGGCCTCGCGCGGATAGTGAATCCGCATCAGGGCGCGATTCCGTACGACAAGGAGTGCCGTGCCGGCTCCCACAATGGTCCCGGAGGCGAAAACCACCAGCATCAGGCCAGGCAGAAGCCACCGGCGCCGGCCCCGTGCGGTCGGCAACTCAAACACGGACGTTGAAGGCAAGTCGGTTTCGGTCATAGAATCACCACGCCAACGGATGAAGGAAGCCTGCGAGGGGATCGGTGAGCACGTTCCAGGCATCGAGGGCAAGTGCCGTCACGATGGCCGCGGCGGCGGCCGAAAGCCCCGTCAGCAGCGGCAAGACCCAGTCCAAGGGGTAAGCGTGCTCGACGTGCTGCAGCCTCCGGAGGACACGCTGCGTCACATCCAGTGTAGGAGGCGACTCGAGTCTCGCTCGCGCCGCCAACGCCTCGAATCGATCCACGGGATTCATTGCCCCTGCTCCAGGTACTTTCTGAGCCGCTTTCTCGCACGAAATGCCTGCACCTTGACCATCGCGGCGCTCCACCCCGTCCGCTCCGCGACCTCGTCCACCGAGCATCCTTCCAGATACATCAGCGTGAGAACCAACCGGTCCCTTGCCGAAGCACGCTCAAGGACTGCGTAGACGGTCTGCGCGGCCTCGGACGGCGAGGCCGTCGGCGCGTCGTCGGCAAGCAGGCAATCCCAGTCCTGCACGGGCAACGGCGACCGGGCACGGCGTTTGGCTCGCTCGCTCCACGAGCGGTATCCGACTCGGGTCGCGATCCGCCGCAGCCAATTCAACATCGGGGCACGTCCCCGATAGCTTCGCAGGGCCAAGAACGCCTCCACGAATACATCCTGCACCAGTTCTTCCCACTGCGTGCGGTCGCGCGTGAACCGCCACATGTACGCAGCGATCGGCCGCTGGTAACGGCGGACGAGGCGGGCGTACGCCTCACTGTCGCCGCCCATCGCGGCCCGGCTGTCGCGCCAATCGTCTGCATCGACGATTTCCGGGCATGCCGGCTGCGATTCGCCCCCGCCCGGATCGCGAGTTTCCGTCATCGACATGCACGACGACCGCCACGGCGCTTTCCCGACGGCGCAGAGGAGCTTTCCGGAGAGGATTTTGCACTGTCCAACGATACGTCGGCGCAGAAACGCGGGGAGTCCCGCCGTGCCATCGGCAGGACTCCCCATCATCTCCTCGAATTGCCAAGCCAGAACGCTCATTGTGCCTTTCCGGCGTCCTCAAAGAAGCGGTCGGCTGCTTTCTCGCAGTCGGCGATGCACTTGCGGATCAGTTCCTTCTGTTCTGCCGAAAGCACGGGCGCCACTTCACCTTTGACCTTGGCCGCCAAGACCGCGGCATTGCCGATCTCGCGGCCCAACGACTCAGCGGCCGCGCGAATCGCCGCTTCATCGGGCTTTTCGCTCAGCACGGCGTTACGGAGCGCGCGCCGGTGCATCGAGATGGCCTTCGCTTCGGCGACGATTTCGGCCTTGTGGGCCACCACAACGCCTCGAATCTTGTCGCGCTGGCCGTCCGTGAGGTTCACCTCGGAGCGGAGAACCATGAGCCGGCCCAAATTCCCTGTGACAAGCTTGCCCAACGGTGTGTTCGCTAATCGCCCCGCGCCGTAACCCATGAAGGCAGGCGCCCCGACAGCGGCCACGCCAATCATACTTGCCAGAGCGCCTGCCAGCAACGTCGACGGAAACATCATCTTTCTCCTTCTCTTGCTCGGAATCCACGAACCAATTTCGTTCCAGACAGCGTACGTGAGAGCCGGCCTTCCGTAGGACTGGTGGCGCAAGACGGCTTTTCAGTTACAGCCCATCGGGCATTGCGTCGGTTTTTTCTGCTCGGTTTCCTGACGTGAACGATAAATACCACACCCCCCCACAATGGTTGCGCACGTAGGAGCTTGCACCGGTTTGGGCGGTATGAAAGAATAGACTGGATGGGGAGTATGAATCGCTTCTCTCGCGTCGAATCTAGGTGCGGTTCCGGCGGCTCTCGCGGGCTTTTTGAGATGACCGCTAGCCAGTCCTTTCATGAAAGGTAGTCAACTGATGACGCTTGTCCGCCTTGCCTGTTGTGTTGCGGCTTGCTGGTTGAGTGTCAACGTCTGGGGAGTAGCTTCCTTTGGCGCGGATGATGCCAAGGCGGCTCCCAAGCCGGCGACATCGGAGAAGCCCGAGGCGAAACCCTCGGAGCCGGCTGCGGGCGATGCGTCTCCCACTCAGAAAATGAAGCGTGAAGTGTTCAAGATCGAGTTGTCGCTCAAAGGCACGTTCGAAGCGCAAACCATGTCGGAAGTCGTGCTTCGGCCCGAGGTCTGGGCCAATCTCGAAGTCGTCAAGGCGGTCGAGCACGGGCAGGCGGTCAAGCGAGGCGACGTACTGGTGCAATGCGACCTGACCAAGATCGACGAGGAGATCGCCGATCTCCGCGCCAAAATCGCGATCAGCGAGATTGGAATCAGGCAGGCCGAGGAAGGCGTACGAACGTCCGAGGCAACCTTGCCCCTGGATCTCAAACTAGCGGAGCGCGCCCACCGCAACGCCGAAGAGGATCTCGCCCGGTATCTCAAGATCGACCGCCCGATGATGGAGAAAATGGCCGAGTTCTACCTCAAGATGTCGGAACAATCGCTAGAATACGAACGGGAGGAACTCCAGCAATTGGAGAAGATGTATAAGGCAGACGACCTCACGGAACAAACCGAGGAGATCGTGTTGAAGCGGCAACGGAACGCCGTGGAGGCGGCCGAGTTCATGCTCCAGCGTGCCCGGCTCTCGCGAGACGAGACGTTCCAGATCGAACTGCCACGACGTACCGAGAGCATGGAACAGAGCAACCAGCGCCAGGCGATTCTCGCCGCCAAGACCAAGATCACGCTTCCCGCGGCGCTGGAGCAGCAACGTCGCGAGTTGGCCAAGCTGAAACTCGAACGCGCGAAGGACGATGAGAAGTTGAAGAACCTGCTGGCCGACCGCGAGACGCTGACGGTTCGGTCCCCCATGGACGGCACGGTGTATTACGGCCGCTTCACGCGCGGCAAGTGGTCGGGAGCCGACACCGTGGCCGACAGCCTGCGTCGCGGCGGTTCTCTAGCCAAGAACTCCGTGGTGATGACGATTGTCGTCCCGCGTCCGATGTTCGTTCGGGCGGCGGTGGCTGAAGCGGATCTCGACAAGATCCGAGCCGGGCTCACGGCCTCGGCGCGGCCGTCGGCCTATCCCGACCTGAGACTCCCAGGCTCTGTGACGCGCGTCGAAAGCACCCCGTCTGCGCCCGACAGTTTCGACGCGCAGATCAGCGTTCGTCTCGATGGCGGGGACAAACGTGTGGCGTCGCTTGTGCCGGGAATGTCGTGCACCGTGAAGCTGATCGCCTACCTCGATCGCCGCGCGTTGGTCCTGCCGGCCAAGGCGGTGTTCGAAGACGAAGTCGATGAGGATCACCGCTATGTGTTCGTTCTGGGCAAGGACGGCAAGCCTCAGAAGCGGCCGGTGACGATTGGGAGGAAGACCGACGAGAAGGTCGAGATTGTCCGCGGCGTGGCCGAAGGGGAAGACGTATTGCTCGATCGCCCGAAAGACACCGACAAGCCGGCCGTCGATTCGAAGAAGGAGCCCGCCGCCAAACCGGACCAGTCGCCGCAGAGCAAAGAGCCAGGCAAGAAGGCCGGCGAGACGTCGAAGACCAAGGAACCGACCAAGAAGGACTCGCCCCCCGAAAACGCCAAGAAGGCCGAGTCTCCGAAGAAGGACGGCGAGCAGAAGCCCGCGAAACAGGATGGGGCCAAGAAGTAGCGTGGGATCGCAGCGGCTGGTGGCCGGTTTCAACGGGTCGGCCAGCGCAGCCCGCGTGATCGGCAGGCTGGCCGAGCGAGTCGCCGGGAAAGCCGATGACACCCCGCGATCGGACGTCCGATGAAGGAACGTGCCCATGAAGAACGTCGCAACCGGCGATCAACCCATGCTGCGAAGATCGCTCGTAGGTCGGGCCTGCGCGGCCGTCGCCGTCTCGTGCTTGGCCCTGGGGACTTCACTCGCTCCGAACGCCCATCCCGCCGAGACGCAGGCCACGTCGGGTTGGCGTCCGTCGGAGCCGCCGCCGCGTCCTCGGCCCATCGAACCGCCTTCGCCTGAGGCTGTCGAGTCGGCAATCCACCGCGGGTTGGAATTCCTCCTGAGGCGGCAGAACAAGGATGGATCGTGGGGATCGGTGCGGATCAATCGGCCGGGCGAGATCTATGCGCCCGTGCCTGGCGCTCACCATGCCTTTCGTGCTGCTACGACGGCCCTCTGCGTCTCGGCTCTGATCGAGTCGGGCTCGTCCGCGCCACAAGCTGGCGAGGCCATCGACCGCGGCGAGCAATGGTTGTTGGCGCATCTGCCGAAGCTTCGGCGCGCAACGCCGGATGCCATCTACAACACCTGGGGCCACGCCTACGGGATCGCGGCGCTGGCGCGGATGGCCGCGCGCCGGCCCGAGGACAACGCCCGGCAGGAAGAGATCCTCCGCGAACTGCGGCAGCAACTCGACTTGCTCGAGCGATACGAATGCGTGGACGGCGGCTGGTGCTACTACGATTTCAACGCCCACACGCAACGCCCCAGCGGCTCGACGATCAGCTTTGTGACGGCCACGGTGCTGGTCGCGTTCTACGACGCCAAGTCGGCCGGCCTTTCGCCGCCGCAGCGGCTCATCGATCGAGCCCTGGCCTCAATGCGCCGGCAACGCAAGCCGGATTTCTCGTACGATTACGGAGAGTACCTCAAGTACCGACCCATGCGTCCGATCAACCGGCCCGGCGGCAGCCTTGGCCGGTCTCAGGCGTGCAGCCTGGCGATGCGTCTATGGGGCGACACCGCCGTGACCGACGACGTGCTCACGACCTGGCTCGACCGCCTCTTTGCCCGCAATCTGTGGCTCGATCTGGGGCGCAAGCGGCCCATTCCACACGAGTCGCATTTCCAGGTCGCCGCCTACTTCTTCTATTACGGCCACTACTACGCGGCCCGGTGCATCGAGCAGCTTCCGGCGGCCCAGCGTCCGCGCTTTCAGGACTACCTGGCTCACGTGCTCATCCCGCTTCAAGAGTCGGACGGCTCCTGGTGGGACTTTCCGATGTACGACTATCACCAGCAATACGGCACCGCCTTCGCCGTGATGTCGTTGCTGCGATGCCGCCACGGGGATTCTGCCAAGGCGCCCCGTTGAAGGCTGCTGATCGTGGACTCACGCCGAATCGGAAAAGCGCGAGTCGTCGGCGCGGCGCAGCGGCGCTCGGCCTCTTGCCGCTCCCTGCCCTTCAGCGAAGCGAGGCCTTAACCGTAGAAAGGGAAGAGCCTCCAGTAGCCGTCAACCAGTTCTTCGCCCTTGAGGTCTTCGGAGATCGCAGGCGGCCGGCACATCGTCTCGGTCAAGTACCTTGACGACACCTCCGGCCAATACGATGGCAGCCTGGAATTCACTTCCAAGTTCAGCCCTGCCGCGTCAGTTCGTCAAGAAATGGATAATGCGCACGGCGTGGCCTTTGCTCTTTGGGGCGGCCGCCGGCGCGACACGGAGGTGCAACCGGTGCTTGCCCGGCGGCAAGTCGGCGGCCAGCACCTGGGCCCACGGCAGATGTAGCCCGGCGCTCCACGGCGTGAACAGGTTCCGCGTGGCCGTAGGGCTGTCGTCGACGCGAAACTCCACGGTTCCGGCGTCGGGCCCGGCGGCCACGAAGATTCCCACCGCGGTCCCTTCAAAGTCCAGATACAACGCCGCGCCGGGCTGTTCGGCCACCAGGGCCGGCACCTGAACGAAGCCGGGCCGCGTGCCGGCATGATCGCGGGGCATCCATCGAGGGTCCAGCTTCCAGCCCGACTCGATCTGGGCCGCGCCGGCGCCGAGCAGTCGGCCGCGGAAGTAGCTCTTCGCATCGAGCGGCTCGGAGAGCGGGTAAGGTTGAACCTGCGCGTCGGCGGCCGGAGGCCCCGGCCAGGCCGCGTCCAGCAGCCGCTGCACCGACCGGAAATAGAGGCTTTGCCCGAACGGCGACGGGTGCAAGTCGCGAAAGTCCTTTTCCCAGGTGAACTCGCCGGCGTGAATCCGCTCGGCGACCTCCTGGGCGAGGTCGATCGATGCGACGCCGTAGTGGGCCGCCACCTTCTCGTGGCTCTCGATCACCGCCGGCGTGCGTCCCTGGCGGATCACGGCCATCTTGTCCGGATCGACGAAGTGCAGCAGAACGACGTCGATCGCCGGGTTGGCCAGGCGCGCCTGTCGCACAATCCCCTCCATGCCGCGCAGCGATTCGAGCGGCGTCTGGCCGTTGGTTTCGTCGTTCACCGCGGCCTCGGCAAAGAGGAGGTCCACTCGCCCGCGAGCGAGCACGTCGCGCGCAAAGCGGAACGCGCCGGGCGTGGATCCCAGGGAGGCGATTCCGGCATTGATGAAATCGAACCGGGCCTGGGGAAACCGCCGCTGGAGTTCCTTGGCGACCATCTCGCGCCACGCGCCCCCTTCGGTGATCGAGCCGCCGAGAAACGCCACGCGACCCTGACCTTCACGCAGAAACCTGATGCGGCAATTGCCCAGCCCAGCGCGCAGCACATAGTAGTCGTAGCCATAAGGCGTTGTCTGCGGCCGCGGCTTGGGCGCCTCGATACCCGCGGTGTGGCGCAGGATGAACTCGACGATCGGCGCCGGCTCCTTGAGACTGTGCGGATGATGTTCGCAGAACGGCTTGGCGAGGACCGTGATCGTGCCGCCAAGCTCGCGGTAGCGTTTCTCGATGACCCGCGTGTTCTCCTCGATCGGCACCACGGTGTCGGCCTCTCCGCACACGTGCAAGAGCGGGATCTTGGCCTCGGCCAGCGGCCGGAGACTGTCGACCGGATTGAACCGGTAGCCCAGCGCTTCGTCTTCGCTCAGCCCGTAGACCTTCTTCAACAGGTCCCAGTCTCCGGACGAGCCCTTGCCGCGGCCTTTGCCACCGGGCCAACTCCTGAAATCGCACACCGGGGCATCCGCGTAGATGCACGACACCTTGTCCGGATTCTTCGCCGCCCAATTGAAGGCAAACAGCCCGCCGCGGCTGAATCCCTCGAGGACGACCTGTCTGGCCAGCCCGCGTTTCGACGTGAGATAGGCATACAGGGCGTCCATGTGGCGCACGGCCACCGGGGCGCCGTACATATTCTGCACGTCCATGTACGCCGCGTGAAATCCTCGGGCCAGAAGGGCCAGGTCGGCCTGTGGTTCGTGGCCGAAGAACTCCGTCCGCCAGATCCAGGGGTTGCCGGCGGCGGCCCGGTGCGGCAATACCAGAAGGCACTTGCGCCCGTCGACCTCGAAGTCCAGCCGTTCAAAGCCGTTCCACGTCGACCGCTGCACCTGCGGCTCCTCGGCGGTTGTTGCATCGGCACAGCAGATCAGGGCGGCCGCAGCCAGCGCGCCGAGCGCGCCCGCGGTCGCTCGCGACAGATCACGAGACATCGTCCAATCCTTCCTAGACCTCCAGGAAGCCGCGACCAGCGGTCGCGGCCGGTGCTTCACACGGTTTCGGGCAACTCGTAGGGCTTGCGCCGCACGCGATCGAGATATTTGTTCGCCTCGTCATCTTCCAGGAAGACTTCGCGCACGGGGTCCCACTGAAGCCGTCGGCCCAGCCATCGCGCGATGTTGCCCAGGTGGCACACGGTGGCCGAGCGATGGCCGATTTCCACGTCGGCCACCGGACGTTCGCGGCTCTTGATGCATCCCAGCCAGTTGCGCATGTGGTCGTTGCTGATGGCGAGGTGGATCTCGTCGGAGCGGATCGGCTCCTTGGCGATCTCCTCGGGCTGCGACGTGCACCGGGCGCGGTCGATCGTCACCTTGCCCTTTTCGCCGATGAAGAGCGCGCCGCCTTGCGGCCCGTTGGCCAGTTCCATGACGATGCCGCCCGCGTAACGGAAGAAGACCTTCGGCACGCTGCAAAGCTTGTTGCCGCGCGACTGGGAATCGGGGGCTTTGTAGGTGGGTGGGTTGAACTTGGGGCCTTCGGTCCAGACTTCGATCGGTCCGCTTTCGTCCATGCCCAGGGCCCATTGCACCTGATCCAACCCGTGGGCGCCCCATCCGGTCATTTCGCCCCCGGAATACGGGCGGAAGGAAATCCAGCCCGGTTTCGCTCGCGGCGTGCAGAGATCGACGTGATAGGGCACCACGGCGGTCGGACCGCACCATAGGTCCCAGTCGAGGCCCTCGGGAACCGGCTGGCCGGGCAGCGCGCATTCCCAGGGACTGGGATAATTCCAGGCGATGATCCGCTGCACCTTGCCGATGCGTCCGTTGCGCACCAGTTCGCAGCCGAGGCGATTGGCCGCAATCGAGCGCTGCTGGCTGCCGGTCTGGAACACCCGGTGGTGCTTGCGCACCGCCTGCACCATAAGCCGGCCCTCGCGGATCGTCAAGCTCATCGGTTTCTCGGCGTAGACGTCCTTGCCCGCCTGGCAGGCGTGAATGCACACCAGGGCCCGCCAGTGGTCGGGCGTGGCGGTGATGATGGCGTCGACGTCCTTGCGTTCCAGGAGCTTGCGGTAGTCCGCGTACGGTTGGGCCTTGAACCTGGCGGCGCATTCGTGCGCCCGCTTCTGGTAAGCATCGGCCACGGCGACGATCCGGGCGATCTTCGAGGCCGCGGCGTTCTGGACCACCCCGCTTCCTTGCCGGCCCACGCCGATCCCGCCAATGCCGATCCGGTCGTTCGCCCCAGGCTGATCCGCCGAGGCCAGCACGCCGCGTGGAATGAGGTAGGGGGCCGCAACGCCGGCCGCGGCGCAGGTCAGCCCACAGCCGAGGAAGTGCCGTCGCGATGTGGTCTTTGTCGGCATGACGTGTTTCTCCTTGCAGTGCAGTCGTCTTGGCTCAGTCGCCGTTGGCCGTCGATGAGGCGATAGGTTGACGAAGACGTTTCGCATCGGTTTAGCGAAATGAGCCCCAATCGTGATGTCAGAATGTCAGAGAATGAATGAAGGACTGTCCGGGTTGGCCCCCCGATTCGAGAACGATTATCCCCTTTCTTTCCCCTTTTCTTCTCTTTTTTCCTTTTCCCCTTGCATTTCTCTCCCGAGGTTCCAATCGGCCGGCGTGTTATGAAAGGCTTCAGATTCGGCCTACATACTCCATCAGCCGCAACACGTTTTCTGGAGGCGTTTCGTACGGAACCGCGCCGGTTCCCATGCACACGTTGGGACGCCCGGCGACCAAATGCAGAATCCGATCGGCGTCGGCCTGGATTTTCTCCCACGGGCCGCGGGAGATGATCTCCGAGCCGCTGTTCACGCGGACCCGAACGTCGGTCCGGTCCCAGATCTTGCCCAAGAACGCCTCCTGGTTCGTTTCGTACGGGGCCACGACGTAGCTCGTGCCGGTTTCGAGCATCGCTTCGAGGATCGGGGCCGTATCGCCGCCGATAATGCAGGGAACCGGATGGCCCAGCACTTCGGCCATTCCGCCCAGGATCGCCTTGAGCGCCGGCAGTTCCAAACGGCGGAAGCTCGCCGGCGACAAGAGCGGCGGGCATGCGGCCGACTCGAAGAACGCCACGTCAACCCCGTGCGACTTGATCGCTTCGGCAAACGCGACCTGGCCGCGGACGAGGTGCATGAGGGCCCGGGCCACGTCGTCGGGCCGCACGGCTACGTCGCAGAGCAGCGACTCGAATCCTACGAGGTTGGTGGCGATCGAGAACGGCCCGCTCACCGGCACCCGGACTTGCGTCTCGGGGAATTCTGCGGCCAGCCGAGCTGCCACGCGAATCGCCATGGGAATCCGGCCGTCGGTGCGAGGGTTGAGCGGCTTGAGGTCCAGCAGATCGGCGGCCGATCGGCACGCGGGCCGGACGATGGCGGGAATGCCCGTGCCCCCGGGATTCTCGACCGTCGCCCCGTAAGCCTCGGCTTCGAGGTTGTAGATGTCGATCCCGGGCATAATCGGTGTGTGCCGGTAGAGCCTGAACGCCGAGGCATGGGCGGCATACAGCAGTTCGGGATCGCGAGACACCTCCCACGGGGTGCGCCCGATCACGGCTGCCGCATGCTCATACACGGAAGGGGAGATATCCATCGGTCTCCTGCCAGCAAGACTCCCGGCGCCTGGGCCGGCCTCACGGACGTATCATGCTCCATGGGCCGAGAGAATTCAACCCCGCGATGCAGACTACGGGATGTCTTCCATCGGGCTCTCGAGTTCGGCCTCGTGGATGACGTCGGCCAACTCGCGCCGGCTGCCGAGGTAGTAGCACAGCGCGATGGCTGCGATGAGCACCGTGATCACGCGATAGCCGAGGGCGACGACGAGCCCTTGTCCATGCGTCATGCGGCTCCCATCCGGTAAAGGAATGGCCGCGTAGAGGGCGTCAAGCACGAACTCGAACGGGCCCAAGGCGAGCGGAATCACCGAAGTGGCGGTGCTCACGGGCATCACGACGAAATGCGTGCCTAGTGTGGGATGGGGAGTGTAGAGCGCGGCGCAGATCCAGAACGCAACCAGGACGAAGAGGCCGTGGACGACGACCGTTGCCAGGGCACAGGCGCACAGCACCGGCAGCTCCAACCGGTACGCTCGCAGCGCAAGGATGATCTTCTTCAGTGGCGATCCGACATACGGAATCCGGCCACACAGTTCGATCGATTTGCCACGCGAGAGGTCTGGGGCGAGCGGCAGAATGACAGCCACGGTTCCGACGGCCGTCAGCACCCAGACCGACTTGCAGGCGATCTGCACGCTGGTGGCCTCCAGACGCCACATCCCCGTGGCTAAGATGGCTACGGATGCGACGACAAACAACACGTACAGCCCGATCACGCGATCGACAAACACCGTCACGAGGGACTCGGCCCGATAGCGCGGCTGCTGCCGCGCCAACATCACGGCCTTGAGCAGATCGCCGCCGACAATCCCCATCGGGGCGAGATTGAAGAGAAACCCCAGAAGTCCCAAGCGAAACGATTCCCGCAGGCTAAAATCCATGCCTAGAGCCCGCACAAGGTACCACCAGCGGACAATCGTGATCCCGAGCCCCGCCACGTACGCCAGGACGGCGCAGGCCAGCAAGCTCCAGTTCTTGGGTCGCTGGACGAGATCGGCGAACACCGCATTGGCGTGTGCTTGATACACCAGGTACGCCAGGATCGCGCCCGAAATCGCAAACTTGGCGAGAAAGAGGAGGATTCGCTTCAACGGGCCTACCCTTGGAGGACGCGGAAGTTGCGATGGTCACGGCCGGCACCGTAGAGAACGGGGGCTTGAACCACAAACGCCGAAGTATAGCATCCCCCAGCCTGTTGGGTAAGGCCGCATTTGGTCGCCGGTCGACACGATCCTTGCCACTACAGGGCCACACTCCCCCGGCGCGCCCCGCATCTCCCCTTTGGGAAGGTCGCTTCCGCACCCGCGGTGTGATCGCCTCATGGCGTTTTGGGGAAAAGGGCCGTTGACCGCGGATTATTGGCGATCCCACAATGACCATGGTGTTCCGTTGCAGTA
>CAZFKF010000057.1:0-11992 GCA_964518805.1 uncultured Planctomycetaceae bacterium
AAACCAACGTATCTCCTCGGCATCGACATCGGCACGCAGGGCACCAAAGGGGTGCTCGTGGATGTTCACGGCGGGGTGCGGGGAACGGGGCGATGCAAGTCGCGGCTTGTCCGCCCCGGGCCGGGAGCGGTCGAAGAGGACCCCGAGTATCAGTTCCGCGCCGTGTGCCGGTGCATCCGTGTCTGCATCGAGTCGGCGAAGGTCGACCCGGCGCACGTGGCCGGCGTCGGGATCGATGGCCAGATGGCCGGACTCCTTGGAATCGGCGGCGACGGCCGGCACGTGACGCCTTACGATTCGTGGCTCGACACGCGCTGTTCCGACGAGATCGTGCGCATGAAGCGCGAGGCCGGCGAGGAGGTCATTCGCAAGACCGGGGGACCGCCGAGTTTCAATCACGGCCCGAAGATCCTGTGGTGGAAGCGTCGCCACCCGGACGTGTACCGCCGCATTTCGGCCTTTGTCCAACCCGGCGCGTATGCGGCGATGCGGCTGTGTAAGCTCGGGGCGGCCGACGCTTTCATCGACACGAGTTACTTGCACTTCAGCGGATTTGCCGACAACGTGCGCGGCCAGTGGGACCCCGACCTGTGCCGGACCTTCGGCGTGGCGACGGCAAAGCTGCCGCGAATCGTCGAACCGCAGGCGGTTGTCGGCGGCGTGGGCGCTGGGGTCGCCTCGCGTTGTGGGCTCAAGGCCGGCACGCCGGTCGTGGCGGGCTGCGGCGACACGGCCGCCTCGTTTCTCGCCTGCGGCGCGACGCGGGAGGGGATCTGCGTCGACGTCGCGGGCACGGCGTCCGTGTTTGCGGCGACGACCCGGTCGTTCCGCGCCGACGTCGAGCAGGGGCTGCTCGGCTGGGGCCGCTCGGCCACCCCGGGGCTTTGGCATCCCTATGCCTACATCAACGGCGGCGGGATGAACGTCGAATGGTTCGCCGCAGAGCTTGCTGCGGCCAGGCCGGGGTCGCGCCTGGCCGTCGACCGGCTCAACCGCGCGGCCGCGAAGATTGCGCCCGGCGACGAGGATCCATGGTTTCTGCCGCACTTGGGCGGGCGCGTGACGCCCAGCCAGCCAAAGCTGCGCGGATGCTGGGCGGGGCTGACCTGGTCGCACTCGGCCGCGCACCTGTACCGCGCCGTTCTGGAGGGCGTGGCCCTGGAATACTGCCTCTACCGCGACCGGCTCGAAGCGCTCAATCCCGAACTGGATATCCGCGAGATTCGCGTAACCGGCGGCGGGCAGCAAAGCGCTCTGTGGAATCAAATCAAGGCCGACGCCCTGCAAACCCCGATCGTCCAAGTCACGCGGCGCGAAGGAGCCCCCTTGGGCGCCGCGCTGCTGGCCGGCTACGGCGTAGGGCTGTTCGGCGACTTGAATGCCGCGGCACGGCGGTGGATCGACACCGGCCACGCCGTGCGGCCCCAGAAGAACCTGGCCGCCCACTACCGCCGGCGATTGGACCGGTATCAGACGCTCTTGGAAGCCATGTGCCAATGGGCCGACCGAGAATCAGGAGCCGCGCTATGACGGATGTCGTCGTCCGCCCCCCTTTGACGCCTGACATGCCTTTTCCGGCTGCGGAAAAGCCGACGATGTACTTCATCGGCGTGACGACCCATCAATCGTCGATCATGAAGGTCTTTCCTCGCTGGGCCGAGTACCTGGGATTGGGCGACGTCGTGATCCAAGGGATGAATTTCCGCTGGCACGACGAGCCGCAGAACTACCGCAAAGCGGTGGAGTTCATCGAGCACGATCCGCTGTCGCTCGGCGCCCTGGTGACCACGCACAAGCTCGACTTGCTGCGGGCATGCCGTGACCAGTTCCACCGGCTCGACGAGTTCGCCGAACTGATGGGCGAGATCAGCAGCATCTCGAAGCACGACGGCCGTCTGGTGGGCCACGCCAAGGACCCGATCAGCAGCGGACTGGCCCTGGATGCCTTCCTGCCTCCGCGGCACTGGGAGCGCACTGGGGCCGAAGCGCTCGTGCTCGGGGCCGGCGGTTCGGCCGTCGCCGTGACCTGGTACATGCTTCAGAAGTCGCATGGGCCCAATCGGCCTTCGCGCCTGATCGTGACCAACCGCAGCCTTCCGCGGCTCGATGAGATCCGCCGCTTCCACCAGCGCCTCGGCGCCGATCTGCCGATCGAATACCACCATACGCCCACGCCCGATGCGGCCGATGCGCTCTTGGCCGCCTTGAAACCCGGATCGCTGGTCATCAACGCCACGGGGCTGGGCAAGGACGCGCCCGGCTCGCCGCTGGGCGACTCGGCCGCCTGGCCCGAAAACGGCATCGTCTGGGACTTCAATTACCGCGGCGACCTGGTCTTCCTGCGTCAAGCGCGGGCCCAGCAGCCGGCCAGAAACCTGCAAATCGAGGACGGCTGGATTTACTTCATCCACGGCTGGACGCGAGTCGTCGCCGAGGTGTTTCACATCGACATTCCCACCACCGGGCCGCGGTTCGACGAGCTGTCGCGCATCGCGGCCGGCACGCGCTAGAGGCACCACCCATGCACCAGCCCGGATCCCCCCTGTCGCTCATGGAGCCTTTCGGCCAGCAGTTCGACCTGGCCGAGGGCCTGATGCGAGATCCTCAGGAGCACCTCGTGCGCCGCGCTTCGGACATGCGGGGCTACTACGCCGACGGCGAGGCCCTGGAAGCGTTGATCGCCGCCTGCGGCGATCCGCCGCACTACGAGACGTTCGAGTCGCCGGTTCCCGAAGGGTACGGCCACGTCAAGTACTGCATCAGCAAGCTGTATCCGGGCACCGTGGGAGACGAGTGTTTCATGACGAAGGGGCACTATCACGCCGTGCCGGAGACCGCTGAGGCGTATCTCTGCCTGCGCGGCTACGGCTTGATGATGATGAAGACCGCCGCCGGCCGGTGCCAATGGGAAGCGTTCGCTCCGGGACGACTGGTCTACGTGCCGCCGCACTGGGCGCACCGCTCGATCAACACGGGCGAGGAGCCCCTTGTGTCGCTGTGCCTTTACCCGGGCGAAGCAGGGCACAACTACGGAGACATTCGATCGGAAGGTTTTCCGCGGCGCGTGTTCCGGCGTGGAGAACGGATTGTCGTCGAGTAGGGAGATAGCGCCGATGCGTCGAGTTCTCGTTACGCCGCGATCGTTGAGCCGCGCCGGGCATCCGGCGCTCGATCGATTGAGCGCGGCAGGGTTCGAGATCGCGTTCTGCACGCCGGGCCAACAGCCGGAAGAGGACGAGTTGCTCCGGCTGCTGCCGGGCTGCGTCGGCTATTTGGCGGGCGTGGAGAAGATCGGCGCGCGTGTCCGTGGAAATGCCGTGAGCCTGAAGGCCATCAGCCGCAACGGAACCGGCGTCGACAACATCGATCTCGCCGCCGCCGCGCGGCTGGGTATCGCCGTGTTGCGCGCCGAGGGCGCCAACGCCCGCGGCGTGGCCGAGTTGACGCTCGCCATGATGCTCGCCCTGGCTCGCGGCGTGTCGCTCTCGGACCGGTGCATGAAAGACGGCCGCTGGCAGCGGTTCGAGGGAATCGAGCTCTCCGGCCGGTGCTTGGGACTGGTGGGATGCGGCCAGATCGGGCGCCTGGTGGCCGAGATGTCGCTCGCCCTGGGCATGCGGGTCCTGGCCTACGATCCCTTCGTCCGCTCGGAACCGATGCGTCACGAACGGTTCCGCCTCGCGGCGAGCCTTGACGAAACGCTGAACCAGGCCGACGTGCTCAGCCTGCACTGCCCGCCGTTGCCAGACTGCCGGCCGTTGTTGACCCGCGAGCGCCTCGCTCAGCTCAAGCCGGGGGCGTTTGTGGTCAACACGTCGCGAGGGGAATTGCTGGACGACGACGCCGTGATCGAGGCCCTGGACACCGGACGGCTGGCCGGCGTGGCCATCGACGCCTATCGCGAGGAACCGCCCGGCGATGCCCCTCTGGTGCGGCACGGCCGCGTGCTCGCGACACCCCACATCGGCGCCTATTCCAAGGAAAGCGTGCGACGCGCGGTGGAACTGGCGGTGGACAATCTGCTCCTGGCCCTGCGCGAGGACTGATCCCGGCACCGCATTGACTTCGGAGGTTCCTGATCGCCATGGCAAAGGGTCTGTACGACATGAACGAAGGTGATGTCTATCAGCGGATCGCGCAGTGGCGGGTCGTGCCCGTAATCGCGATCGAGGCGGTCGAGGCGGCGTTGCCGCTGGCCGACGCCTTGATTGCCGGAGGGCTGCCTGTCGCCGAGATCACGTTCCGCACCTCGGCCGCCGCCGACGTGATTCGCTGCCTCACCCGCCAGCGGCCCCAGTTGCTGGTCGGCGCCGGCACGGTCACCCATCCCGACCAGGTCCGCGCGGCGCGCGAGTGCGGCGCGGCTTTCGCCGTGGCGCCGGGCTTCAATCCCGACGTCGTGCGCGCGGCCCGGCAGGCGGGCCTGCCGTTTTCCCCCGGCGTCATGACGCCCACGGACATCGAGGCTGCGCTCGGCGCCGGGGTTCGCGTGATGAAGTTCTTTCCCGCGGCAGCCGCCGGCGGCGTCAAGATGCTCTCGAGCATCAGCGCGCCGTACGGGCACCTCGGCGTCCGGTTCATTCCCACCGGAGGCATCCGCCTGGAGCACGTTCAAGAGTACCTCCGCGAGAAGAGCGTGTTGGCCGTGGGAGGCACGTGGCTGGCGACCAAGGACGACATCGCCGCGGGAAACTGGGAAGCGATCTGTGAGAACTGCCGCAAGGTGTGGGAGACGCTGTCATGAAAGCCCGACTGGTTCCGCTGTATTTCGATCCGGGACGCGACGCAGACTTCGATCGCCAACTCACGGCCCTGCGCGGGCTGCTGGCCGACCGGGCGGAGTTGCTCGAACCGCGCCCACTGGGCGCGGCGATCCCCGAAGCCGAGGCGGTTCTCTTTCCGCAACTGTTGGGCGTGGCCTACCGGCAGCGGGAAGCGTTTCAGGCCCTCCGCCTGCCGATCCTGCTGGTCACCTCCGAGTTCGGCACGCTGTCGATGTGGGATTGGGAGATCGCCGAGTACCTGCGAACCGAAGGCGTGGAGACGATCGGCCCCTACGACGTCGAACAGACGCGCAAGGTCGTGGCCGCCTTGGGCGTCAAACGCCAGTTGCGCGAGACCCGGTTCCTCGTCTACCAGGACGATCCCGGCGAGGGGTTCCAGGCCCCGATCTTCAAGCGATTCTACTGGTGGGAAGACGAGTGTACGGCGCGCCTCGAACGGAAGTTCGGCCTGTCGATCGTCAAGCAGAGCTTTCGCGAGTTGGGGGCGAGGGCCAAGTCGCTCCCCGACGACCTGGCGGACGCGACGTGGCGCGGATGGGACATCCCGGTCGAAGGGCTTTCGGACCGCGGGCTTCGCAGCGCCGCGAAGCTCTACCTGGCCGTGCGCGAGGATCTCGATCGCGATCCTTCGATCGGCGCCGTGGGAATGAACTGCCTCAACGAGTCGCACTTTTCGGACACGACGCCTTGCCTGGCCTGGAACATGCTCTATCGCGAGCGCGGCCTGATCTGGGGCTGCGAAGCCGACACGCTGTCCATGGCGACGAAGTACGTCCTGCACAAGTCGCTTGGCGCCCCGGTCATGATGACCAACCTGTACCCTTTCCTGCTGGGAAATGCCGCCCTGAAGCACGAGCGAATCGCCAGCTTCCCCGAAGTCGAAGCCGAGCCCGAGAATCACGTGCTCGTGGCGCATTGCGGCTACGTGGGGCTCATTCCCCAGCCCTTCGCCGCGGAGTGGACTCTGCGCAAGAAGGTCCTGGCGATCGTCGACGAGAACGCCGCGGCGATCGACGCCCGGCTGCCGGTCGGCGACATCACCCTGGCCAAGCTGCTACCCACGATGGATCGGCTGAGCATGACCGAGGGCCGGCTTGCAGGCTACGCCCAGTTTCCCGGCTCGGATTGCCTCAACGGGGGCGTGATCAAGGTGCGCGACGGGCGCAAATTCATGCAGCGGCTCGGCTCGCACCACTACCTGATCCTTGTGGGGCACCACGCCGCGGATCTGGGCTTCATCGGGCAGGCCCTTGGCCTGGCGGTCGAGGAGATGTGCTGATTTCCTTCACAGGAGCACCAACGTGAAAGTCGGCATCGACAGCTATTGTTACCACCGCTATTTCGGCGAAGTCTACCCCGATCAGCCCGATCCCGGCGTCCGATGGTCGTTTCACGATTTCGTCCGCCGCGCGGGCGAGTTGGGCGTGGACGACGTCTCGCTGGAATCGTGCTTCTTCGAGAGCCTGGAGCCGGGCTATCTGGCCGATCTGGGGGCCGTGTTGGACGAGCACCGCCTGTCGCGGGTCCTGGCCTGGGGGCATCCCGACGGCCTAGAGGCCGGCCGCAACCAGCAGGCGTGGCGGGAAATGAACGCCCTGATCCCCAAGGCGCGGTGCATCGGCGCCAAGGTGATGCGGATCGTGGCCTCGTCGCTGATGTTCCGCAACGAACCGCACGGCCCGCAGATCGAGGCCGTGGTGCGCATGCTCCGCGAGAGCGTCAAGATCGCCGCCGATCAGGGCGTCGTGCTCGCCCTGGAAAACCACATCGACTACACCTCGCGGGAAATCCTTGAGATTCTCGAACGCGTCGGCTCGGACTCGCTGAAGGTGAATTTCGACACCGGCAACACGATGCGGATGATGGAAGACCCCGTGGCCGCGGCCCGTCGCCTGGGCCCGTACACGGTCGCCACCCACACCAAGGACGTCGCGGCCTGCCGCCACGTGCCGCCCGAGGAGTGGTATTTCTTCTCCTCGGTGCCGGTTGGCACGGGGCTGATCGACATCCCGGGCGTAGTCCGGGCGTTGGCCGAAAGCGGCTATCAAGGCGTTCTGGCGGTCGAATCCGATCACCACAAGGATAACCAGGACGAGGATCGGCTCGTCGCCCAGAGCATTGCGTACCTCAAATCGCTCGTCGCCGAAATCGCGAAGGAATAGGATCGCTAGCATGAAACGCATCGCCGGAATGGTATGGCTCGGATTGACTGCCTGCACATGGGCAGCCTCACCAACTGCGGCCGAGACTCCGCCGCCCCAAGGCGGCGTGTTCGCCAAGTCCAACCTCGTGGCGTGGTGCATCGTGCCGTTCGACGCCGCGAACCGCAATTGCCAGCAGCGGGCCGAGATGCTCCAGCGCCTCGGTATCCGCCGCTTCGCCTACGACTGGCGCGAGCAGCACGTGCCCACGTTTGAACAAGAGATCGTCGAGTTGAAGAAGCGATCCATCGAGTACTTCGCCTTCTGGGCGTTTCATCCCGACATCGTTCCGCTGGTCAGCAACCACCACATCACGCCCCAGTTCTGGGTCATGATTCCCGCGGCGGCCGGCGCAAATCAAGACGCGCGGGTCGAAGCCGCGGCGAAGGAACTCAAAGCCATGGTCGACAAAACCCGCGAACTGGGCTGCAAACTCGGCCTCTACAACCACGGCGGTTGGGGAGGCGAGCCGGCGAACATGGTCGCCGTGGTCGAGCGCTTGCGCCGGGAGGGCAACGCCGAGCACGTCGGCGTCGTCTACAACTTCCATCACGGGCACGGCCACATCGGCGATTTTCCCCAGGTCCTGAACGCCATGAAGCCCTACCTGCTGTGCCTGAATCTCAACGGCATGAACGACGGCGCGAACCCGCTGATCCTGCCCATCGGCGCCGGCCGGCACGAACGGGCCATGATGGAGGCGGTCAAGCGCTCGGGCTATGCGGGCCCCATTGGCATCCTTGGCCACCGCGAGAATGTCGACGCCGAAGTCAGCCTGAAGCAGAACCTCGACGGCATGAAGAAGGTGCTCAAAGAGATCGGCGACGAAGCAGCGCTGGCAACCTACGAGTGATCTCGACCCGACCGTTAACCCATTCCTTTCCGAGGAGGATTCATCGTGCATCATCAAGATATCTCGCGCCGCGATTTCGTCCGTGACACCGCCGCGAAGGCACTCGGCCTGGCTGCCGGCGCCTCGGTGGCCGCCGGCGCGTGGAACATCGTTCCCGCCGGCGCCAAGGAAGTCCCGGCGGAAGTGAAGAACACCCGCAGCTACAACCCCAACATGGAGTACCGCCGCCTCGGCCAGACCGGACTGTGGGTCTCGGCCGTGTGCCTGGGCGGGCACTGGAAGCGGATCGACAAGGTGATCAAGTCGAAGGGGAACGTCAATCCGTACAGCGGCCCGGCCGACGCGGCCGACGTCGGAGCGTTTCTCAAGAACCGCCACGACATCGTCACCCGCTGCATCGAGGTGGGGATCAACCTCATCGATTTCGCCGGCGACGCGGAGCCCGAGACCTACTGCAAGGTCCTCCAGGGGCGCCGCGACACGATGTACCTGGCCTATTCGCACCCCGCCAGCGAGCTGCGCGTGCCGGAGAACCGGACCAAGGAGAAGCTCGTCGAGCTGTTCAAGGCCGGTCTCAAGCGGTGCAAGCTCGAGTACGCCGACGTTTGGCGTCTGATGGCCCTGGAACGCGGCGGGATGCACAGCGAGGCCGACGTGGAAGCGATGATCGAGGCCCTCGAAATCGCAAAACGCACAGGGCTGTGCCGATTCACGGGCATGTCGACCCACGATCGCAAGTGGGCCAAGATGCTGATCGAGAAGTACCCCGGCGTGATCCAGGTCCTGTGCACGCCGTACACGGCGAAATCGAAGGTCCTGCCCGAAGACAGCATGTTCGATGCGGTCAAGAAGCACGACGTCGGCGTGCTCGGCATCAAGCCCTTCGCGAGCAACGCGATCTTCAAGGGCGACGGCGATCCGGCCGACCCCAACGCGGCCGAGGACGACCGCCGAGCCCGGCTCGCGGTCCGCTATATCCTCTGCAATCCGGCCCTCACGGCGCCGATCCCCGGGCTGATCACCGTCCACCAGGTCGACAACATGGCGGCCGCGGTCCGCGAGCGGCGCGAACTGGACGCCGACGAGAGAGCCGAACTAAAGCGACTCGGCGACCAGATGTGGGCCAACCTGTCCGAGGACTATCAATGGCTCAAAGATTGGGAGTACGTGTGATGCCCCGAGAACGAAAGACGATGGCCGCGTGGGCAATCGCCGCCGTGGCGACGTGCGGATTGCTGGCGGCGCTGGCGTCGGTGGGCACGGGCGGCGAAGCCCGCCCCGCGCCGAAAGCCGATACCAAGTCCTCGGCGCCGGCCAAGCCCGAGCCGGCCGACAACTCCTACTGCCTCGTATGCCATGCGAACTACGAAGGCGAGAAGCTGACCAAAGGGCATCATCCGGCGGGCGTGGGGTGCGAAAAATGCCATGGCGAGTCGGTCAAGCACAGCGGCGATGAAGACGGGCTGACGCCTCCGGATAAGATGTACGACAGGGCCCAGGTCAATCCCTTCTGCATGTCGTGCCACGAGAAAGACAAGATCTCCAAACGCGACGAACACAAGGAGTTCTTCAAGACGCTGGAACCGGGGGAGACGTGCAACGATTGCCACGGCGAGAAGCACCGCCTGAAGGTCCGCACGCGCGTCTGGGACAAGAAGACCGGAAAGCTCGTCAAGGACGACGGCGTACGCATGATGCTCAAGGACAGTCCCGCCACCGAAGGGGCTGCGCGCAAGAACAAGTGAGTCGCGTGCTTAGCGCTCCGAGAGGTGGCATGCCGTCGCAAGGCGCGATGTTCCCGAAGTTCGTCTTCAACGGCGGTTCCGGGTACGGCAACACAGTCGATGCGGATGCAATCGAGAATCAAGATCGTATCCTGCAAAGGGCGGAACAGAAACCGTGCACGCAGTCGGTGCAGAGAACGATTCCCCTGAGGCGAGTTCCAGAGTCCTACACGTCTGCTGACCTACCCCTCGGCATGCCGCTCCAGGATCGGCACAACCACCTGAACCAACGTTCCAGAACCTGGGGTGCTCTCGATGGTCAGCCGACCACCGAGGAGCCGCACCCTTTGCCGGATTCCTTCCAGACCGAAATGCCCTGGCCCGACCGAATCCGGATCAAAGCCGATCCCCCAGTCCTGCATTTCCAACCGCACGTCCTGGCCTTCCTGGGTCATGGTGACCGTCACCTTCTTGCTCTTGCTGTGCTTGCAGGCGTTGGTCAACGCCTCCTGGGCGATGCGGTAAAGAGAATTCTCCAAGATCGACGGCAATCTGCCAAACTGGACATCACTACGGCACTCGATCTGCGGACCCCCGCGCCGCCGATATTCGTGGACCAGATGGGAGACCGCCATCTCAAGCCCATTTTCGTCAATCACGGGCGGGCGAACTTCGCTTATCAAACGCCGTGACTCGCCGTGGGCCTGACGCACAAGCTCCACAGCCGTTTCATAGGCTTTCTTCGCCTCATCGGGATGGCTTTCTCTCAGGGAATTGCATGCCTGAAACTGCATCGTCGCAGCGGCGAGATACTGGGCCAGCCCATCGTGGATATCGTAAGAGATGATCTGACGTTCGTGGTCGCTGGACTGGAGCATCCTCCAAAGGGACTGCCGCTCCCGTTCCAAAGCCTCTTCGGCTTGTTTACGGTCGGTCACATCACGGAAGACCCCGATCACGCATGGTCGCCCACGGTAGCTTAGTCGGTTGGTCGCCATGTCGGCATAGAAGACGGTTCCGTCCTTCCGCAAGACGGGAATGTCCCCGGCGATCCACAACTGGCCTTCGGAGTTCTGTCGGAATTTGTCGAGGACGAAGGGCAACCTTTCGGGAGGATGGATCGCGTTCACCGACAACGAGAGGACTTCCTCTTGGGAATAGCCGAGCATTTCACACATCACTGGATTGGCCTGCACGAAGCGCAGTGTCTCCGTATCGGCAATGAGAACTCCGTCTCGCAGCCCCTGGTAAATGGATCGAACCTCCTCGTGGCTCGCTCGAAACGCCTCCTCAGCGTGCTTGCGGGCCGAGATGTCCTCGATCAGGGTCACGATATGGTCCGTCGTTCCGTCGTCCCTCCGGAATGCACGCGTGTGGATCGTGGTGTAGACGATGCTCCCGTCCTTGCGGAGGAAGCGTTTGTCCATGGTGAAGTGCTCGATTTCACGCGCGAGCAACCGGCTGAACAGTTGGAAGTTCGGCTCGAGATCATCGGGATGCGTCATTTCCGTCCAAGTTTGCTGCAGCAGTTCTTCCCTCGCACGGCCCATGATCTCGCAAAGCCGGTCGTTGACCTCCAACCAGCGTTTGTCCACGGAGGTTACCGCCATGCCTATCAGGCCCTGCTCGAAGTAGTTGCGAAACCTCCGTTCGCTTTGCCGCAGCGTCTGTTCCGCTGTCTTGCGTTCCGTGATGTCGGTGATCACCACGGCCAGTCGCAGCGGATTGCCTTGATCGTCTCGGATCGTGAAGGCGTGCTGCCACGTGGGGATCGACTTCCCCTGCCTGGAAAGCAAGGACAGTTCGCCTTCCCAGCAGCCGTTCTGCCCGACGGCAGGCTCGACCTCTTCCCTCCCTCGGCGATTGGCTTCTTCGGAATAGCAGATGGATAGATGCTGGCCAATGTACTCCTCCGGCCGGACATGGCCGAGCATTCGGCACAAAGCGGGATTCAGATACATCAGGCGGCCATCGAGGTCGGCCATGCTGAACCCCTGGCCGGAGGCGTCGGCGAACCGTCGGAAGATCGTCAACTCCTCGTTGGCTCGGTGCAACTCGGCAGTGCGTTCCTCGACCCGTCGCTCAAGCTCGTCATGAGCCTTCCTCAACGCTGCTTCGGCTCGTTTACGTTCCGTGAGGTCGGTGATGAAGGAGTAATAGTATTGCGGTCTCCCGCTCTGGTCACAAACCACATGCACGAGGAGCTCGATGGGAACACGGGAGCCGTCCTTGCGGACATACTCCTTCTCGTACCGAATCGGCTTTCGTGTGCGGAACAGTTGATCCAAGTGCTGTGCCTCAAGAGCGTGCCACTCTGGTGGAGTCAGGTCGCGGGACCAGTCCAATCTGCGAAGTTCCTCCTGGCTGTAACCCACGAGGTCGCAGTACGCAGTGTTCACAATGCCGAGGCTGCCGTCGGGATAACCCATG
>CAZFKF010000058.1:0-11922 GCA_964518805.1 uncultured Planctomycetaceae bacterium
AATGGAACAAAAATCGCCAAACGCGACTAGATCAGTTTTCACCTCCCCAGGTCGAGAGTCTTGCGCCCGTTCTTTCGGACGGCCTCGTCCGTGAGGTACTTGTCGAACCAATCGGCGATCGTCGTCATGTCCAGCGGCAGGGTCACCCAACCGTGGCCCGCCCCCTTCTTGACGACCAGGTCCGCCGGAACCCCGGCTGCCTTCAACTTCTCGATCAGCGATTCTGCCTGCTGAATGGGAACCAAGGTGTCGGCGTCGCCGTGGATAATTCGGATCGGCGGATCGTCGCGGCTCACGTGATTGACTGGGGAGATTTGTCGTCCGATCTCAAGCATTCGCTTTTCATCGGTGATGCGCACAAGGGTCTTCTTCTTCGCGTCGTACTCGCGGAACTCGAATGGGGCGGGAAAGCCCTTCAGGATTCCTGTGCCCAGGGCCACGTTGCCCGGCTTTCCGTAGTTGAGGAAGTCGGTCGGAGGAAAGAAGCAGGCCACGGCCTGGACGCGGCTGGAAGTCCGGTCGACAGGGTCCTTGGCCTTCGGATCGCCGAGGTCGCCAGCCACGCCCTGCATCACCGACAGATGCCCGCCCGCCGATCCCCCTGTAATCCCAACGCGATTCGGATCGATCCTGTATTCCTGGGCATGGTACCGAATGAAGCGGACCGCGCGGTTCAGGTCGGCCACGGCGTCGGGTATGGTGTACCGCGGTTGACTCCCGTGGACCACGGCGAATACCGTGTACCCACGACTGAGCAGCGTGGCGACAAACAGCGGATGGATTGCGTCGTGCGACGAGTAGTAGCCGCCGCTGACGACCCAAATCACGGCCGCGCCGTTGGGATTGGCGGTAGGAGTGAGGACATCCATGGTGAGGGCCATTCCATCTTTGCGCCCGTACACGACGTCCTCGCGCCGCGAGTATGCGGCCGTTGGCTCCGCCCAGGCAGAGTCAATACCAAAGAACGCCAAGACAAGTCCAGCCAGGATAGACTGCCTCGTGATCATGACGGAGTCTCCTATTCGTGTCGTGCCAAGTTCGAGCGAGGTCACATCGAAAAACAGCGATTCATGCCCGTTGCCACCTCGCCGGATAAGCTTCAGGACGAAATACGTTCGGAAGCGAACGTATTGCGGCAAGAGTCACTCCAGCGGCGAATCCCAGACGCGCAGCCCCAACGGGCTGAGATAGACAGGGATGCTCTGCGTCCCTTGCACCTCGCTGGTCACGGCGCGGAGCATTTCGCGGTTGCGCGACGCTTTGGGCCCGGCCAACAGGGTCACGGAACCGCCGTCGCCTCCAGCCCCATTGACCTTCCAGCCCAAGGCCCCGAATCGTCTGGCCACGTCGATCACGGCCTGATGCTTCCGGCTGACCAGGTCGGGGTGAAGGTTGGCTTGGGCCTCGGTGTTTTCGATCATCACACGGCCCAACGCGCCGAAGTCTCCGGCAAACAAGGCATCGCGAGCGCGGGCCGGCGTGCGGCGCAGGATGCGGAGCTTCTCGGCGTCCGGGCCGGCATCCTCCAACTCGGCAATGACCAGTTCGTGGACCTTGGAAGAACTGTGTGACTGCCCCAGGAAGACGAGCGAGAGGCGCTCTTCCAGTTCCCACTCGATCGCCTGCGTCAGGCGAAGCGGACTCACGACGGCGTGCGGGTACTCGAGGATCTCGATGAAGTTGATGCCGCCGTATGCCGAGGATAGTTGATCCTGTACCCCACACTGCTGGTGCAACAGTTCGGTCTCGATGCGATGGGCTGCCCGGGCGACTTCGTGCGGAGTCAAGCGGCCGGGCTTCAGCAGGTCCAGCGCGCCGATCAACGCGACGCTCACCGCGGCGCTGGTGCCGGTCGAGGCCCCGGCCGGGGCCTCGCTGAAGATGTCGATTTCCAGGGCAAGATCCTGAGGGACCCCCATGAACTCGAGGGCCGCTTCGAGAAGCGGATGCCGATCGTACGTTCCGCCGATCGCTTCCAGGGTATAGCGTTCCCCGTAGTTCTCGGCAAAAATCGTCACCGGGGGCCGGTCATTGCGGCGGGCAAAGACCCTCACTTGCACCTGGGCGTAGGGATAGACCGCGATGTTCAATACTTTGCCGAACTTGGCGAACCAGGTGTCGGTCCACCCGCCGAAGTCGGCAATCCGAATCGGCGCAACACTCGAGATCACGCGCTGCGGGCGTTCGCGGTCAGTCATGCTCGTCTCCCCCCAGAGGCTTTTCGACGAAGTCCACCCATCCTAGTCTAACATGAACGACAGGACATGGCGAAACCCCGGCCGCGCGGGTTCACGGATTCTCCCGGGAAGAATTGACAAGCCGAGCCGCAGAAGGACGCCGCAGCGTCTTGCCATTCCCCTCAGCATACGGACACGACAATTCCTGGCTCGGTGAACACCAGTCGCGCCGAGACCTGTTGCGATTCGAGTTCCAGGAAGGCTGCCGCGGCGCGGCAGTAGGCTTCCAACTGGGGGCGGTACCATTCCACCCGGGCCTCGAGCGCGGCGGGATCATTGGCCTGAACGGCGTCGGTCTTGAAGTCGAGAACGTCCGCCCCCACGGCCCGTCCACCGTCGCGGAGCACCACGAGCCGATCCATCTTGCCGCTGAGAAGGGCGTCGCCCTCGCGGAGCGCAAACGGGCACTCGCGCGACACTTCCCATTCCGGTTGACGGAGCTTAGGGCTGGCGTGGATGCGCGCCGCGGCCCCGGCCCGCGGCGGCTCTTCATAGGTGGCTCGCGTCAAGGACGCGCGCACCGCCGGTCGCGACAACGCCCTTCGGAACTGGCCGATCAGGTCCGAGACGTCCAGACCGCGGGAGACCAGCGGGCCAGCCGCGGCGCGGAGAGCGTCGTCGTCCGGCTCGCCGTCGTCGAGCCATTCCACAAGCTCGAACCAGGCGTGCAGCACGCTGCCGCGGTCCATGGCCTGGCCGGTGTCGAGCCGGAGCCGCTGGGCGAGCTGCACTTGCACTCCCCCTTCAAGCTGCGAGGGACTGCGGCGCTCCAATCCGCGCGAAAGTCGCCGGTCGCCGACGGCCAATCGCAGCGTCACAGGGGGCGTTTCTGGAGGGACGATATCGGTTTCGGAAACCGCCCGCTTCGCGTCGATTGCGTGGTGCCACGCCGCATCGCCCGACTCGTACACGACCGTTTCCGGCTCGATGCGCCCGTCTTTCGCAAGCGCCGCCCGCAGCACGCCCGCAAACGTGCCCGGCAGGTTCTTCTCTCGCTCCGACGACGGGGCAATGAAGATTTCCACGGCGTGGACTGCACGGGTCAAGGCCACGTAGAGCACGCAGAGCGATTCCTCGACCATGCGCCGTTCGTGTTCCTCGAACATCTCGCGAAACGGCCTGGGCAGCAGCGGCCAGAAATCCTTCGAGATATACCGCAGGACGCGGTCGATGTTCGCGACCGGCTTGGGCCGGCCCACCACCACTTGCGGCCGCTGCCCGGTGATGCGGAAATCGAGTTCCGGGAGCACGACGATGTCGAACTCCAACCCCTTGGCCTGATGCACCGTCATGACACGCACGTCGGCCCGGCTCGGGGTCTCGACCCGCGTCTTCTCGACGAATCGTACGAAGTCATCGACCCGCGCGGTCGCTCGCGACTCGTAGCGGTAGCCCAGCTCGACCAACTGCATCAGCCGGCCGAGTTCGCGGGGATCGCAGTGCGGCGCCAGTCGGCCGGCCCAGTCGAACAGCGAGGGACCGTAACCGGCTTGCATCAACTGCGTGCGAAGTCGGCGCGAGAGGGCTGCGGCGGCCGTTTCGTCCTCGTGTTTCGCCAGCCCAACCGCGGGCCCCAGGGGTGAATGGGCCACGTGGTATCGGGCCACCGAGTGGCCAGGGTGGTCGGCCAGGGCCAGCAGCGACAGGATCCATTGGACCGCAGGCGAATCGGTCAGCGGGTTGCCTCCCTCTTCGCTGGCTTCGATCCCCATTTGGCGCAGTCGGCGGATGAGCCACGCCACGGCGCTATTGCGCCGGACGAGCACGCCGATCGAGAACCCCGGGGCTTCCCGGTGCAACTGCTCGATGCGGCGTGCCGCGCACTCCCACGTCGCGGCATCTTGATCCTGGCCCTCGGTGGCCCGAGGCGCCGCGATCAGACGGCAGTGTCCCGGCAGCGTCGGATGGACCGTCGAATGCGCGTGAAACCGTGCGGCCCATCGCCGCGCCGCGTCCGCGTAGTTGTGCAAGGCAGGGTTGCCTCCAAGATCGCCAAACACGCGGTTGACCAAATCCATCACGACAGGGCTGGAACGGTAACTCGTATCCAGGGGTTCGCTGGCCAGGCCGGGAAGCTCCTCCTCCAAAGCGTCGAAGATCTCCGCCACACCGCCGCGCCATCCGTAGATCGCTTGCTTCACGTCACCCACGCAGAAAAACGACCGGCGCCGGCCGCCATCCACGGTACGCAGCGCCAGCGGGCGCAAGACCCGCCACTGCGGCGGCGACGTGTCCTGAAATTCGTCCAAGAGGAGGTGCGACACATGGGCGTCGAGCCGGTAAGAGATGTCGTCGATCCGATCGGCCGCGGCCTGGCATCCCACGGCTCGCGTCACGTCGTCGAACCGCATGGCCCGACGAGAGAACTTCAGGGCCTGGTATGCGGCGTCGAACCGCTCCAGAAGCCGGCGCGTGGCCTCGGTCTGGCTCGCGATTCTGGCCAGGAGCATGGCCTTGGCGTGCTCGGCCAGTTGTCGGCAGGCCTCGGACATTTCCGGCGGAATGGGCTTTCGCGAGTACGTGCCCTCACCGCGCATGGAGGCGGCCACCAAGCGCTGTTTGAGCAGCGGCTCCCACTCCCCGACGCTTGCGGCCTCGATGGCGGCCTGTTGGGCATCGCGGAACCGTTTGTCGTTCGGACAGGGAGCTTCGGACAGCGCGCCAATCACCGCTTCGAGGGCGTCGGCCCGAAGCGGTTTGTCGTGGCGCAGGGCAGCCCAAGCGGGCGCCTCGCTCTCTACGAAGATCTCGTACAAGTCGCGGACCAGGCCTGCAATCTGGTCGTGCACCGAGCGGGTCGCCTCGCCTTTGGTCAACAGGTGCATCAAACGCGTCACGTCTTCGGTGGAGTCCTCGCGGAGCATCGTTCGAATCGCCTCGTTGCGCAAGGCGGCGTCATCGATTTCGTCGACGATCTGCCAGGCCGGTGGCAAGCCGAGGTCGAGGCCGAAGGCGCGGGCCATGTCGATGAACAGGCTGTCGAGCGTGCTGACCCGGATGCGATGCAGCCGCCGAACCAGCGCGCCAAGCAGTTCAAGGCATGCCGGCCGGTCGAAAGCCGGACTCGCCAGGTCGGCGGCCAACTGTTTGAGCTTCTTGGCTGCGCCGTGGCTTCGGCCAAACGCAATAAGACGCGGCCGAGGATTTCGCCGGCCGCTTTGCGGGTGAAGGTCGTCGCCAGGATGCCGTCGAGCGTCTCGCCCGTCGCCAAGAGGGCCAAAAAGCGGCTGCTCAGCCGGTACGTCTTGCCCGTCCCGGCCGAGGCTCGAATCACAAGGTTGGCAAACGATGATCTTCCGCCGCTCATGATTCGCCCTCGCCTTCTTCCGACGCGCCGGCGATCATCGCAGCGAACGGCCCGTCGCCGCAGATTGCAGCGAATTCCTCCGAGTAATCCGGCGGCGGCTGAACGGGCGGCCAGAAGACCTCCTCACGGACTTTGCGAATCACCGCTTCGGCCGTCCGATCGGCCGAAGCGAGCTCGCTCTCACCCCATTCGGCCTCCAACAGGCCGACCTGGCTCGTGTCCTTCGGCAGGATGACATACCCCAACCGTACGCGCCCTTCCATGCCCATGGCGCGAACCAAGTGCCGGTACAGCGGTAACTGCAAATCGACCCACTCGCCGCGCTGCCGGTGCACCTGGTCGGGCTTCTTGGCCCGGTCGGCGGTCTTGTAGTCGACCAGGAAGAATTCGCCGCGGCCTTCGTGGACGTCGATCCGGTCGATTCGGCCGCGAAGGTACATGGGTGCGGCATCGACCACCAGCGACGCCCCCGGTTCTTCGGGCCCGGCCTCGACGCGCAGCGTACGCCAGCCTTGGGCAGCCCAGCCGGCTTGCCACCGGGCGAGCGCCGCCAAACGGAGACGCAGTTGCTCGACCTGGACGCGAATCGCCGACAGGGGAGAATCGCCATACTCGCGACGCACCTCCCGGTCCAGAGCGTCGCTGAGCCAGGCGGTCAGGGCCTCCGAATCGGTGCAGCCCGCCACATCGCGTTCCCCGAGGACCTTCAGAACGCTATGGGCAAGCGATCCAAAAGCCCCGCCGTCGAGTTCCTCCGCCGAATCCTCGCGCGCGACGAGATTCAGCCGATGCCGCAGGTAGTAACGATATGGACAAGCCAGGTAGTCGCGGAACTCCGTCACGCGCATCGATGTGACCGGAGGCCCGCAGCGGCGCGGCCTGGGCGCCTCGTAGGTCATCAGGGCAAGCCCCGGCTCCAAGCGACCGGGCAGGGGGCTCTCGGCACCGGCCGCAGCGCGGTCCGAGAAAAGGGCGAGCACTCGGCTGGCAATCGTCTCCTGATCGCAGGCAAAGAGCAACCGGCTGGGAGCTAAAGGAGTCTTGTCCGAGGCCCGACGGCCGGCAATCAGCCGCAATTCGCTTCGCGACGCGACTAAGACCGACAGGGCGTAGGCGTCGCGCGCGTAGCGGCGATCATTGTCTTCGATCCCCAGGGCGAGCCGCAACCGGTTGGGAAGGAATGGGTCGGCGTTCAGGTACGACGGAACCTGGCCTTCGTTGAATCCGGTAACCACCAGTGCCGGAGCGTCGTCCAAAGGCAAATCGAGCCAGCCCAACAACTCCACGGCCCCGCGCGTCGGAAGAGCGGGCACCATGGCCGATTCCAGGTCGCGCAAGACAAGCCGTATGGCTTCAGACGCCTTGATCGACGGGGCCAGAGAAGTCGGGATTCGCCGCTTGACGTCGAGCACGTCGCGAATCGACTCGCAGGCCGCCAAGATCGTCCGGTCCGGCTCCTGCGACGAACTCAGCGGTTCGCTTCCGAATATGGCGACCAGCGTCGCGAGGATCTGTTCGGACCACTCGCCGAGCCCACGCTCCTCGGAAAACGGCTGCAACAAGCGTTCCACGGCACGACGAGCCTGCTCCAGCACCCGGCACGTTTCGCTGCGACCGATCCACGACTCTGGCACGCGGTACGGCAGATGGTCTTGATAGTATTCGTCGAGCCGGCAAAGCCAGCCCGCAGGCACGCCGTGTTCGGCAAGCCAGCGATCGACGGCCGGGTGACGCACGAGCGCGGCAAAGGCCGCGAAGCGGCGGCCATCGAGATAATCGGCCATGGCGGCCAGCAACCTGCACGGCGAGGTTTGCAGCACCGGGCGGCCCGCCCCCGAATGGACGTCGACGCCTGCCTGACGGAGATACTGTTCCAGATACGGAGCGACTTCCGCGTCGGGCGTCCCGATCGTGATCTCGTCCCCGCGGAACCGTCCATCCCACGAAGCCAGGGCACGAAGCGCAGCGGCGGCTTGATCGGCCGGCCCCTCGGCCATTTCGATCTGCCGCGGATCGAGATCCACGCGAACATCCCGCCAGGCTTCGCTCCGCAAGCAGCCAAATTCGTCGAACCGATCGGCGATGCTCTTCGGTGCGATCACCAGCGACGTGACGTGGTCCCGTACCTGGTCGAGCATGAGCTGCTCGGCACGGTTCATGTCGGCAACCGCCAGCAGTACAATCTCGGATTGCGTTCGGCACTCGGCTTGACGGATGGCAACAAGCCGGGCGGTTTGCAGGTCCCAGAGTTCCAGGTCATCCAAGAGCCGCAGGTACGCGGATTGGATCGCGGCCAACGATTGCCATCGCGCCGTTTCCCGAAACTCCTTCAACGTGGCGCCGCGGTGGGCCACGGCGGCGAAGTCCAAGGCGTCCGCAGCCAGTTCGCGGTGCAGACGCGAGAGCGTCTGGCCCAGCGCCAGCCATGTTGTAAGATCGCTTTCCGCGGGGAGGACGGGAAACACGGCCTGGACTGTGGCCGCGTCGCACGTGCGAAGTGCCTTGATCCAGGCCAGTTCGAGCACCAACTCCTCCGCGAACGGGCGTTTCGGCTGATAGAGCCGTTCCGGGAGTCTGCCCTGGGTGATGATGTCCGGCGGAAAGAACGCCCGGCCCGTGCCCTGCGCTCGATCGATAAGCAACTCCAACAACCGTCGCCCAGCGCGGCTGGCCGGCACCACGATGACTACCTTGCGTAGATCGATCGCCCGGCTCTGCCCGAACCGTTGATCGAGATACTCCACGGCCGAAACGAGTCCGGGTTGATCCCATCCCAGGAACACAGGCGGCTTGACGGTCATCGGCGGCCTCCAGTGGACAAACGTCCCCGTAGGCCATTGTACCGCAATCGCCCGCCGGTGCAACTCGGCGGACAAGCCCGCGCTTCGGCTGTGTTGGCGGCCACTTCCGATCGCGCGAAGTGGAACGGCGCACGCGGTTCCGCTTCGACGCTACCCGGCGCGCACGCGAAACTGCCGCGGGGCGTCCTCGGTTTCGGCGTTGATGCGGATGGTCGCGCCCGGTGGCGGGCGTCGTTCGCAGAGGATTCCTCGGGTCGTGGTCGAGAGGAACTGATAGAAGGCCGCAGCCATGCCGTCGGAGAACTCATCGCGAAGCTTGGTGAGGATGTCGTTCCAGGCGAGACCGCTGCGATAGACGACGCGATACGCTTCCTTGAGCCTGCGGATGACCTCGATGCTGTTTCCCGCCCTGCGCAGCCCAATCTGGTTCAGGCCGACCACGAGGCTGCTCAATCCATCGACGGTGACGTACGGGGGCATGTCCTTGACTACGTGGGCCTGGCCGCCGACCATGGCCAGGGAGCCGATCCGGCAGAACTGGTGCACCGCGGCGGCCCCGGACACATAGGCCCGATCGCCCACGGTCACGTGTCCGGCAATCATGGCGTTGTTGGCAAAGATCGTGTTGTTGCCCACCCGGCAGTCGTGGGCGATGTGCGAGTTGACCATCAAGAGGTTGTTGTCGCCGAGGACCGTGGCCTCATCGGCTTCCAAAGCGCGATGGATGGTCACGTTCTCCCGAATCGTGTTGCCGGCGCCGACGATGACCTGGCCCGGCGTTTCGGGCACATGGACGTGCTGCGGCAGGCCGCCGAGGATGGCGCCTTCGCAAACGTAATTGCCCGGCCCGAGGGTCGTTCCGGACTTGATCGTGACCCGGCTTTCGAGGACGCAGCCTTCGCCGATGGTGACGCCGGGCTCGACGACGCAGAATGGTCCGATCTCGACGTCGGAGCCGATCGCCGCGTTGGGACTGACCACCGCCCGATCGCTAATTCTCGTGGATCTTGGCGCAATACTGAACCTGGTATCCAAAGGTCTCCGCACAGAAGTCTCCCCCCCAATCGATGACACTGCGCTTCGTTGAGGCGAGCGCCGTGTGCCCGCCCGGCTGTGATGAAAAAGCCTCGCGCGGCAAGTTTTATCGGTTGGTGCGCGTGTGCCAATTCAAACCGAAATACGGCTTTTGCGGCTTGCCCGACCGGGGCCGGGGGGCGGGAGACTCAAATGATATCCTCCGGGTGTCTGAGCATCGAATCGCAAGTGGCGATTTCACAAGGGGTTGCATTCATTCGGCGCAAGTCGGGGAGTGTCAGCCGCGGTCGTACCGGGCCGTCGCGGCTCCCGTGTTGCCAATGAGGCCCCCTGGCTCCCCGGCGCACGCCCGCATACACTTGGCAGTGTCACGCGGGCCATCGACTCCGGGCCGTACGCCCCCGTCCGCCTGCGATATTCCATTCTTAAGTGGGGATTCATCTGCATGCCGACCAACGAAGCTCTGTACGACGAAGCGATTGCAACCCAGCAACGTGGCGACCTTGAGGGAGCGGTCGGCAAGCTCCAGGAGATCCTGGAGCAGGACCCTCAGTATGCCCTGGCTTACGCCGCGCTAAGCGTGTTTTCCAGCAAAATGGAGAAACACGACGAGGCGATCCGGTACGCCGACAAGGTGTGTGAACTGGAGCCCAACGACGCGTTCAGCTTCATCGCCAAGAGCCTGATCTGTCAGAAGGCAGGACAGATCGCCGAGGCGGAGCGGGCGATGATGGAAGCCCGACGAGCGCAGGCATCGGCTCATATCGGGTGATTCGCCCGCCGGGCGTGCACGAGCGATCGGCGGACGCCATGGTCGAAGGTCCGGGCTGGGCCCGCGGCTTCCGGCGACTGGGGATTCCGACAGCAGGTGCGTTCGTCGCGGCGTACGCCGCCCCAGGATGACGTGAGTGCCGGGCTATTGCCTTGCTTCATCGCAAGGGCCGGACGGGCAGGCGGTGTGATTGGCGTAGCTTTCCGGCTCGATCTGAATGGTCACGTGATGGATTCTGAATAGGGAAGCCAGTTGCTGGCGGATCTCCAGCAAGATCGGGGCGGTGGGCCGGTCGTCGGCCACGACCACGTGCGCCGAGAGGGAATCCATGCCGCTGGTGATCGTCCACACGTGGAGATCGTGCACGTTGGTCACCCCCGCCACACCGGAGAGCGCGTCGCGAATCCCGTCGACGTCCACTCCCCGCGGGGCGCTTTCCATGAGCACGGACACGGACTCGGTGAGCAGACGCCAGGACGAGTAGACAATCAGGGCTCCGATCACCGCGGAGACAGCCGGATCGGCCCATCGCCATCCGAAGCCCCAGATCAGCGCACCGGCTGCGATCGCTCCGACGCTTCCGAGGCTGTCGCCGAGGACATGCAGCCAAGCCCCGCGGAGGTTGAGGCTCGCGTGGCGTGCCCCGCTGAGGATGCCCAGGCTGGCCAGATTGACGATCAGTCCGCCGACCGCTATGAGCATCATGACCGCGCCCTCGACTTCAGGAGGGCGCATGAGCCGGCCGCAGGCCTCGATGAGGACGAGGACCGCCACGGCCACCAACGCCGCGCCGTTGGCAAGGGCGGCAAGGATCTCCATCCGATAGTAGCCGTACGTGCGCCGGGCGTTGGGTGGTCGCTCGGCGATCCAAAGGGCGAACAGACTCAGGCCCAGTGCCGCCACATCGGAAAGCATGTGGCCGGCGTCGGCCAGAAGGGCCAGCGAATTGGTCCACAGGCCCCCCACGACCTCGGCCGCCATGTAGGCCGTTGCCAATCCCAGCGTAATCGCGAGCCGCCGCTTGTTCTTCGCATCTTGGCTGGCGCAACGCGACGGATGCTCGTGGACACACGGCATGGACGATGAATGCTCAGTGAATTCGGACGAGGGCAGACGCCAGGAGACTTCCGAAGCCATAGAGACCTCAGAAGTCTCGATGGTCGCGATAGCCCGTCAGCGATCGGACGCATGGACGCCGGCCTGCGCGGCCTGCGGGGCCGGGGCGTGGCCCAGCAGATTCAGGTAGTCCGCGGTGACCGCCAGGGCCTCGCTCAAATAGAAGTCCTTCTTGATCTCGGAACTAGCTCCGTCCATCTCCTCGATCTTCTTCTCTTCCTCCCGGTCGGCGTTCAGTTCGGCGCGTTCCTCAAGGAATTTCTGTTCCTGCAGCGGCACCCACTTTCGCTTCTTCTGCTGTTCGTAGTGGGCGATATCGCGGCGCGTCTTGGCAAAGTCGTTCGACTTGCCGCAACGTTCGTCGCAGCGCTGCCTGAGCTGCTGGACGATGGCCGGGGTGACGTAGTTGTAAGGGTGGAAATCGGCGGCTTGAATGTGATCGAACGGGATCGGGTAGTCGAGGTCCGCCTGGCCCACGTCGAGGTGCGTGGTCAGCGACGGCAGTTCCACGTCCGACAGGACGCCCCGTTGCTGCGTGCTATCGCCGTTGGGCCGATAGACCTGCTGCATCGTCACCTTCAGCGAACCGTACTGCTTCGACGTGAACGGGTTGCGGAACAGCGCTTCCTTGACGATGCAGTCGACCTGCGGGAT
>CAZFKF010000059.1:0-11895 GCA_964518805.1 uncultured Planctomycetaceae bacterium
ATGACCGTCGAACCGTAGGTGCCGCGATCGATCGTTGTGCCAGCCCCGACCTCAACGTCGGCTCCGATGACCACGTTGCCCAGTTGGGCGGATAGTTGGTGGCGTCCGTTGATGGAGGAATAGCCAAAGCCATATGCCCCGATCACGGCACCGGCGTGGATCACCGATCGTGGACCCACGACGGTGTTTTCATAGAGCACGGCGTTGGGAAATATCATAACGTCCGCGCCGATCCTTGAGCCGGCGAGGATATGCACGCCGGCGCCGACCGTCGTGTTGTCGCCGATCTCCACATCGTCGCCAACGGTGGCGTAAGGAAAGACGTCGACATTGGCCCCCAGTTTCGCCGTGGGGCTGACAACCGCCAAAGGGCTGACGCCCATGCGGCGCGCGGGGCGCGGCGGGCGGAAATAGGCGATGATGGTCGAGAACGCGCGGTGAACGTCATCGGCCTGGATGACGGGAGTGCCGTTGGGAACCCAATTTCGCGGGACCACGGCGGCTGCGGCTCGGCTCGTGGCAAGCGAACCGTTCTTCTCCGCGCTGTCAACGAGGGTAATCTGCCCTGGGCCCGCCTCGCCGATGGGGGAGGCTCCAGTGACAATGAGGGTGGCGTCGCCTACCAACCGACCCTCCACCAATGCGGCAAGCTCAGACAAAGTAGCTTGCATCAGTCGCCATCCTTTCGACGCACGCCAATCCGTTATCACCCCCAGATGGTGGAGCGAAGGCCTCGTGTCTGATCGTATCGAATCCCCGCAATCCAGGCAAGAGCAACAGCGCAGGGGAACTGTAACGGGGTGAGGTCCAAAACGAGTTGACCGAAGCGTGACCTGAGCCGCAAAATGGAACATTGAGTTTCACGGTAGGAGAAGGTTCGCCGCTGAAGCATGCCAGGCGGCCAACGGCACGTGAGTCAGCTTACCGGCCGAGACGATGTCGGCCACGAAAGGTACCCGTGATGATCGACACGCACGCACTCGCTTTCTTCAAGAGTCTTCTGGAAACCCCCAGCCCGTCCGGTTACGAGAGCCCGTTGCAGGAATTAGTCCGCCGCTACGCCTCGGTCTTCGCCGACGAGGTGAAGACCGACGTCCACGGCAACGTCATGGCGGTTCGCAACGTCAAGGCTCCGCGGCGGGTGATGCTGGCGGGCCACTGCGACCAGATCGCGCTGATCGTCCAGTACATCGACAGCGACGGGTTCCTCTACGTGCAGTCGATCGGCGGATGGGACCCTCAGATCCTCGTCGGCCAGCGAATGACCGTTTGGGCCGAAGGCGGCCCGATCGCGGGGGTCATCGGCCGCAAGCCGATCCACCTCCTCTCGGACGAGGAGCGCAAGCAGGTGCCCAAGCTCAAAGACCTCTGGGTCGACATCGGCGCGAAGACCAAAGAGGAGGCCGAGAAGCTGGTCAAGATCGGCGATGCCGCGACCGTCGAACTCGCCTATCGCGAGGTCCGCAACGGCCGCGCGGTCTCGTCGGCCATGGACGACAAATGCGGGCTGTGGGTGGTCATGGAGGCCCTGCGGCGGGCCGATCTCAAGAAGTCGGGCTGGGCGGTCTACGCCGTCTCGACCGTGCAGGAGGAAATCGGCTTACGAGGGGCCCGAACCAGCGCGTTCGGCATCGATCCGCAGGTGGGCGTGGCCGTCGACGTCACGCATGCGACCGACTGCCCGACGATCGAGAAGAAGGAGGAGGGCGACATCGGCTTGGACAAGGGGCCGGTCATCGAGCGCGGTCCGAACATGAACCCCAAGGTGGTGCGCCGCCTCGTGCAGATCGCCGAAGGCCGGAAGATCCCGTTTCAGATGGCCGCCTCGGGCAGGGCCACCGGCACCGACGCCAATTCGATCCAGGTCAACCGCGCCGGCGTGGCGACCGGGCTGGTGAGCATTCCGAACCGCTACATGCACAGCCCGGTGGAAATGATCTCCTTGGACGACTTGGATCGCGCGGCGACGTTGCTCGCCCAATTCTGCGAAAGCCTAGCGGCCGACGACGACTTCACGCCGTAGCGCCCGCGCCATCGGCCGATCCAGCGAACGCCTGCGACACGAACGTCTCGACTTGAAACGCCCCCCGGGAGCCACACCGCCATGATTCGACTTGCGGAGATCCGCTTACGCTTGCCGCTGGCTGCGTTTGGTGTTGCTGTTTTCGTTGTTGTTTCCGTGTTTGCCGCTGTGGCGGGCGAGGCCAGGCCGCAGCCCAAGACGGTCGGCGAATTGCTGGGGTTTGGTCCGCAGGAGAGACTGCTGATCGTCCACGCCGACGATGCGGGGATGTGCCACGCCCACAACCGGGCGACGATCGAGGGGATGATGCACGGTTCCATCACCTCGGCGAGCATCATGATGCCGTGCCCCTGGATCCTGGAGATCCTCCAGTTCGCCAAGGCGCATCCCGAGCGAGACTTCGGCATCCACGGCACGCTCAACAGCGAATGGAAAGTGTATCGTTGGCGCCCGGTCGCGCCGTGGGACAAGGTCAAAGGCTTGTGCGATCCGGAGGGCTACCTGCACCGCGGCGTGGTTCAGACTGCCTTGGGCGCCAGCGGGGTCGAGGTGGAGGCCGAGCTTCGCGCCCAGGTTCGCCGGGCCATCGACCTGGGGTTGAAGCCGACGCACCTCGACACGCACATGGGCACGGTCTACGCGCGGCCCGACTATTTTGCCGCCTATCGCAAGGTGGCCAACGAGTTCGGCCTGCCGTGCATGATTCCGCGGCTCACGCCGGACGAGCGCAAGGGACTGCCCCTGCCCGTACGGTTGGTGGCCGATCAGATCGGCCAGGATTTGTTTGAGACCGGCGAAGTGACGATCGATCATCTCGACCGCGGCTTCTCGGGCAGCGGCGGCCTGGCGGAACAGAAGAAGTACTACATGGACGCGATTCGCAACCTGCGTCCCGGAATCACGCAGATCATCCTCCACCCGGCGTACGACGGCGACGAGTTGGCCGCCATCACGGGCTCGCATGCGAAGCGCGAACGCGATTTGCGCGCCTTCCTCGACCCCGAGGTGGCCCAGCTCATCCGCGACCAAAACGTGCGTCTTCTGACTTGGCGCGAGATTGGCGCGCGCCAGGCGGAGTTCCGCAAGCGGTTGAGTCGAACACCTTCGAAGTCGCCCGTCGAGAAGTGACCGCCGGACGCGGCGGAAGGTCGACGCGTCAGCCGTATGCTGGAATGGCCGCTTCCGAAGATCAAGCAGGAGAGGAAAATGAGAAAGCTGCAAGGGGTGTTTTGGGCAATGTGCGTTCTCGCGACGTTGGCCGTGCGCTTCGCGGTTGGCGACGACACCGCCATATTGCGAACGGTGGTTTCGCTCGACGGCACGTGGCAGATCGCCGAGGGCTCGCTGGACTCGCAGCCCGCGTCGTTCGATCGCACCGTGCCCGTGCCGGGCCTGGCCGACATGGCCAAGCCGCCCTTTCCTGAAATCGGCACGCCGAAGAGCGGCCAGCACCGCAAGGCGTTCTGGTATCGCCGCACGTTTTCGCTCGATCGCGCGCCGCCCGCGGCGGCCAGGCTCAAATTGCTCAAAGCCAAGTTCGGAACCAAGATATGGCTCAACGGCACGCTGGTCGGCGAACACCTGCCGTGCTTCACGCCCGTCGAGTTCGACGTCCGCGCCCTGCTGAAGGGGCCGGGCGAGAGCAACGAGCTGGTCGTGCGCGTCGGCGCCCATCGCGACGTGCTTCCCAAGGGCATGCCCGACGGCTTCGATTTCGAGAAGATCCGCTACATCCCCGGCATCTACGACTCGGTGCAGTTGATCCTCTCGGGGATGCCGCGCGTGGCGAACGTGCAGGCCGTGCCGGACCTGGAAGCCAAGTGCGTCCGCGTGGTCGCCGAGATCGAAGGCTCCGGCGGTCCAGCCGCAGCGACGATCGTCTGCCGTGTGCGCGAGGCGGCCGGCGGCAAGCTCGCAGGCGAGATCGAAACGCCGCTTCCTTCGGGCGGGTCCGGCAAGGTGGACGTGCGGATTCCGATCGGCAACTACCGTCTCTGGTCGCCCGAGGAGCCGTTTCTCTACGAGTTGGAAGTCTCGACCGGGGCGGACACGCTGCGCACGCGCTTCGGCATGAGAAGCTTCGGCTTCGACGCCAAGACGGGCCACGCCGTCCTCAATGGCAGACCGTACTTCCTCCGCGGGACGAACGTGTGCGTGTACCGCTTCTTCGAGGACCCGACGCGGGGCGACCGGCCGTGGCGCGAGGAGTGGGTGCGGCGACTGCACCGCGCGTTCCGCAGCATGAACTGGAATTCGATCCGCTACTGCATCGGCTTTCCACCCGAGCTTTGGTATCGCATCGCCGACGAGGAAGGGCTCATGATTCAGGACGAGTTTCCCGTCTGGCAAGGCGGCCAGTGGCCGGCCGAGTTGAAGAGCGAGGTTCTGGTCAAGGAATACACCGAGTGGATGCGCGAGCGTTGGGACCACCCCTGCGTGGTCATCTGGGACGCGCAGAACGAATCGGTGACCACCGAGACCGGCAAGGCGATCAAGGCCGTGCGCCACCTCGACCTGTCGAATCGCCCCTGGGACAACGGCTACGGCCAGCCGCAGAGCCCCACCGACAGCTACGAGGCCCATCCGTACGCCTTCATCAGTCCCGCGTTCCAGCTCTCGCAGTTCGGCAAGATGAACGGAACGCCGGGCATGCCGGGTGAACTCGGTGGCAACGTGTTTCTCAACACCGCCCGCAATCCCGTAATCATCAACGAATACGGCTGGCTGTGGCTCAATCGCGACGGCTCTCCGACGACGCTCTCGAAGAAGAACTACGAGCGCCTGCTCGGTCCGGACGCCACGGCCAACCAGCGCCGCGAACTCTATGCCCGGCTCCTGGCGGCCAAGACCGAATTCTGGCGGGCCCACCGCCACGTGGCCGGCGTGCTGCATTTCTGCGGCCTGGGCTATTCGCGTCCCGACGGCCAGACGAGCGACCACTTCCTCGACATCGAGTCGTTGGCCCTGGAGCCGCACTTCCGCACGTACGTCGGCGACGCTTTCTCGCCCGTGGGCCTGATGGTGGACCATTGGGCCGAAGACGTGCGACCGGGCGAGACGCGCCGCGTGCCGGTTGTGGTGATCAACGACGGCGGCGCCGCGTGGCAGGGAACAGTCCGGCTGCAACTCGTGCACGACGCGCGAGCCGTCTCCGCGCAGTCGCAACCGTGCACCGTGGCCGGCCTGGCAACGCAGACGCTTGTGTTCCAGGTCAAGATTCCGGAGGGGGCATCGGGCCGATTTCAACTTGTGGGCGAGTTGGACGCCCCGGGAGGACATCCCGTGCGGAGCCTGCGCGACTTCACCGTCTTGACCGACGCCGAGCGACGCGCCAAGGAGGGAATTGCGAAAGGTAAGCCGGTCACGGCCTCTTCGAGCGTAACGGTCGGCGGCGAGCATTATCCGGCTGCCGCAGCCGTCGACGGCGACGGCGCGACCCGCTGGTCGTCGGAGTTCTCCGATCCGCAGTGGATCGCCGTGGATCTTGGCTCCGCGGCGAAAATCTCCCGCGTCGAACTGGCCTGGGAGGCGGCCTGCGGAAAGGCGTACGCCATCCAGGTCTCGCCCGATGGCAACGCCTGGAAGGACGTCTTCGCGACGCAGTCCGGACAGGGCGGCGTCGAGACCATTCGCTTCACGCCCGTCGAAGCCCGCTGGGTGCGGATGTACGGCACGAAGCGTGCCACCCCCTTCGGCTACTCGCTGTGGGAGTTCAAGGTCTTCCCCTGAAAGCCGATACGCGTGTCGCCGTCTGCCCCGCCGCAGAAAGCGGCCACAAGGTACTCATCGCGGGCCTGCGCGGACGTTAGTGCGTCGTCGCGTAGACGAGTACGTTGGTACCGATCTGGAGCGCCGACTCGTCTCGCAAGCCATAGCTGTACGGGTGCGGGAACTGCTCCCAGCCGTTGCCCAGGTCGAACTTGCTGTAGATCACCGCGAGCCGGCCGTCCACCGCAATGCCCTCCAACTCCGGCGAGGTGAAGGGACCGTAGTCTTCCCGTACGCGCGGCGTGTAGTCCACTTCGCGAATCTCGTGGTGGCACTTGTACAAGGGGTGGTCCGGCGGAAGCTTCTCCAGCTTCTTGCCCGGGAACACCTTGCCAATCTCCCGCCGGAACGCCATATCGAACGTGACCCGGCCGCAGCACGAATCGGCCAACAGCAGTCCCCCGGCCTTCAGGTACCGCGCGAGCATCCCCACCTCTTCCGGGCTCCACACGAATTCGCGGTGTCCGGTCATGTAGAGCAAGGGATAGGTCGTCGTCTTCGGGTCCTTAAACTGCACGTTCTGTCGCTTGAACTTCACGCCCAGCGTGGAATTGTCGCGGGCGGATTTCAAGAGGTTGTGTACCGCCGAAGGATCCGGGTCCCAGTCGCCTTCATGGATCAATTGGGCGAATACGAACTCGTCGCGGCTGGGGGCCTCGGCCTCGTAGTAGACCTTCTGCGTGCTGAGGAATCGCCCCAATTGGAAACTGCCCAAGGCATACGTCACCAGGTTGGCCCCCAACTGCCGCGCCTGGTCGATCACCACGCGGGTGCCCCGAGGATGCTCGTGGCCGTCCCAGCCGCAGGTCATGTCGTAGGGCGAGAAGACCACCCCGCTACGGCAGCCGAAGTCGATCGATTCCAACACCGGGTCCTCGACGAACGTCGAGCCGTCGCCCTTCTTGTAGGTCAGCGCCCCCAGCTTGTAATAGGCCGAAAACAACGGCTCCTCGCGGAGCATTTTGCGCAACGGTCGACCGGGGAAGGTGGCCTCCATCTCCTTGCGGAACGATTCCGCGAAATCGTTCCAGCCGCAGCAGGCGTCGCCGATGATCATGCCGCCGTCGGCCACGTACCGGGCCAGCTTCGCCCGAACGGCGTCGGGAAGCTGGAACTTGTTGTGTCCGGCAAATAGCAGGGCCGGCAGTTCCCGGGGATCGAAGGAGAAGTGTTCGAAGTCGGCCTCCTGCGAACGATAGCTGATGCCGAGCTTCTCGTTGGTCCATTTGAGCAGGGTGTTCACGTCGGCCGGATCGGTCATCCAGTCGCGGTACATGGTCCGCTTGCCGTCCTTGGTGATCCACCGCGCGGCGCCCAGGGCCATCTTGCCGATCAGCGCCGGGGGGGCTGGCGGGCGTTTCTTCTCGCTCCGGCGCAGCGGAGTCACCGGAAGCGGCAACGGCGCGAACCCTTCGCCGCCCGTCTGATGCTGAGGTTTGGCCTGCGGCGGCGGACCGCAGTCGATGGGTCCCGAGTCTTCTCCTTCCGCGGCCCAGGCCGCCGCCGGCAGGCCCGACCCCACCGCGCCACCCGCCGCACAGGTAAGCCCCATCCTCTCTAAGAAAGCCCGGCGGGACAGCCCGCGGATCCAGACCTTTGAGGATTCTGCCATGACCGAGTTCCTTTCCGGGACATTGCCAACTGACTACATGATACCAATCGCCAGGCAGGAACGCGAATTGGCTCTCGGTCGCCACCCAGGGCGCTCCGGCGTCCAAGAGGTGCGTCAACGGACGGCGATCCACCGCCGCGACATAGAAACCGCATCGCCGAGTGTTTTCCCGAGTGCCGATCGCCATTCACACCAAGGGATTGCCTGCATCTCTCCTCAATCTAACCCTTTGGGAGCCGACACTTGGCATACAAAAACTCGCGGGTCGGACAGAATGCGTCCTCGGCCCACCGGTTCGGAGGGGCCACACACGAAGTCAGAACCGAATCCGCTTTGCCGGGACCGGTATGCGGACCCCTACGCCCGACGGGCACTTGAGGTGGTGGCTTAGCCTGAAATGCACCGTAAGAGGCACCCGGATTACGTCTCAAAGAGGGTTCGCTGCCTGTCCGGCGGGGAGGGTTTTCTTGTCGCTCGGTGTTCTTGGGCTGCGATCAGCGCTTCCTGGATGGCGGAAAGGAATGGCGACGGTGTCGCGGTTCGGTACGCAGTTCGTCCTCGTCGAAAAGCCGGATGACGCCGTATTGGCCGTCGAAACCGCTCACGCGTCGCACCCGTCCTTCTCGCATCCGAGCGATGCCCTCGGCCAGAAGTGGTGAGCCCGCACGGGCAATCTCCTCGCAGGGGGCTTGTTCGAGAATGAAGAGTTCCGGGCCCAGCCGCGCGAGCAGCTCGTCATAGCGCCGCTGCACGGTGATCGACTGCGAACCGACGCCATGGATCTCGCCAAGGACCTCCTGCAACGGGATCAGGCTCCGGAACGGTGCGGCCCGCGGAGGCAGAGGTTCCGGCGGCTGGGGCCGATCGGCCAGTTGGCACACCCGGTACATCACACCAAGCGTGAGCGGCTTGCCGCAGACGGGACACAGGGTTCCGCGCCGTTGGGTCTCGTCGGGCGAGAGGCACACTCCACACTTGCGGTGGCCGTCGAAGTGGTACTTCCCCTCCTCGGGAAAGAACTCGATCGTGCCTCCGTAGCCCGTTCCGGTTTGGAGGGCGCGGCGCATGGCGAAGTAATCCACCTCGGTGTCGAAGACGCACGCCTCGCGTCCCAACTTCGACGGCGAGTGAGCATCGGAGTTGGATACCAGCGCGTACCGGTCCAACGCCGAGAGTCGCCAATTCATCGGCGGATCGGACGACAACCCTGTTTCCAGGGCGAAGATTTCGCCACTCAGGTCGCCGTAGCAGGCCTCGATCGCATCGAAGCCCGACTGCGATCCGAGCACGGCAAACCAGGGCGTCCATACGTGCGCCGGGACGAGGAAGCAAGCCTCGCCTGACTCGAGTACGATTTCCAGAAGGTGCCGCGAATCGAGCCCCAGGATCGGCCTTCCGTCCGAGGCGATGTTGCCGATCCGCGCAAGGCTCTGCGCCAGCCGCTTGGCGTGGTCGAGGTGGGGCGCATACACCAAGTGGTGCACCTTCCGCGTGCGCCCGTCCTTCTTGTAGATGGTGGAAATCTCGACCTGGGGCACGAAGCGGACCTCGCCCAGGCGGGGTGAGCCCAGCCGATCTGCGGCCGCCTTGGCCACTTCCGGACGGAGCCGATAGAGACCGGGCTCGGCCGCATCGAGTTTCGCCTGGAGTTCTTCAAACCAGCCGGGATGGGTGAAGTCGCCCGTGCCGACGACCGCGATTCCCTTCCGGTTCGCCCAGTGCGCCAGATGTTCCAGGTCGCAATCCCGGCTGGTCGCACGGGAGAACCGCGAGTGGACGTGCAAGTCCGCGTAAAACATCGTTGCCGTCGGTCGGGGTCAGAATCGCCAGTCGAGGCCGAAGTTCATGCCCTGGGCCCAGAACTCCGTGGTGGTGAACCGGAACTGAGGCGCAGGGGTGCCCGTCGGCTCGTCACCCGCGAGCGACGGCGGATTGGAGTTGATGTTGACCACCGACGATCCCGCCACCTTGCCCACATCGATCTGGTCGCCGGGCCGGGCAACCTGTCCCCAGTAGACAACCGAGTACCCGAACGTGGCCTTCAGCCGGCTCGTGATATCGAACCCCACGGTCACTCCCACCTCGGGAATCGCGGTGAAGGAGTCCTTGCTATACAGGCCGATGTTCGTTGTCTGAGCTAGAAGAGCGCCTTGGCGAGAGAAGTGCTCGAACCCGGGAGACGGATAGTCGACCGTGGTTTGGCCGTTGATGCTCACGCGGGATCGAGTGCCGCCCAGCGCCAACTTCGCAAGCCCTTCAAACGACCAGCGATAGTGCCGGGTCTGTGCGGAGATGCCGATCTCGCCGCCGTTGAATTCGTTGCTGCCGGCAAAGGCCTCGGAACCAGCGATTACCGCTCCGACGGGAACGAGGTCGGAACCGTTCGGCCCGTTGGTGAATTGGTGGCTGATGGAGAGGCGCTCCGCGAACCGGGCGTAGCGGTAGCCGAACAGGACGTCGACGCGCCGACCCGCATCGCGATACAAGGCCTGGCGGCTCAGCAGTTCCAAAGACTGAAAGTCATTGGTGAAATCGACGGCGATGTTCGAGACCTGAGCCACGCCCGTGTAGGCCAGCAGCACGGCGCTCTGCTGGTTGGTTCCGGTGTCGAAGAAAGGACGGGCAAGGATCGTCTCGCCGTTCTGGCTCGTCGCACGATATCGCGCCGTCTTGTCCGAGAGGAACATGTAGCCGATTTCGATCCCGGAACTGTCATCGCAGTTGGGGAAGAAGCTGAACGTGAAGCGGGCGCCGGGACGGCTGCCCTGGTTCGCGTTCCCTCCGCCAAACAGGATTTGCGTTCCGTCGGCGTCGAGAATGCCGGCCTCGTCCTGCGGCGTGGTGTTATCGGGATTGGTGGTCACCAGCGGCGGCAGTTCGGCCGACTTGGTCCACCAGAGGAGATAGTCGCCGCGGAACCAGAATCGACGGCCGCACTCGACGAAGTCGCACGGCGAGAAGCAGTCCACCCCGCACGGCGCACAGCCATCGCAGGCCGAACATGCGGCAGCGCCAAAGGGCGTGACGGGGCCGGCTTCGTCAAAGGCCTGCGGCGGGCCGTCCCATTGCGTCACGCCTTGCCGGCGCCCCACGGGCGAAGCGCCGTCCTCCTGGGCCATGGGCTGAGGCGCCTCCACGACTTCCGCCGCGTACCGCGCCTTCTGGACCTGGGATCCGTTAGGACGAGCGACCGGGCCCGGATAGCGGCCTTGAAGTCGCCTGGCAGGCGGGGCTTGCCATGGGGCGAGCGTCGCCGGATCGGACTGCGCTTTGGCTGTCGATCCGTCAAAGATTGCGGCGCACAGTAGCGCTGTGCAAACAGACGAGACGCGGGCAGCGCGCCTCCACGCAGGGGATAGCATGGTTGTCATGATGCGGACCAATACCCATTTCTCTCCCCCCCACTGCAAGACCGCCATGTCGGCGGTCATCGACGGCACGAATATCGGCCATTGGGTTGCGGCCAATTCAGGTTTTCTCGTGAAGATTGGCCAATATTCCGAACGCGCGCCTTCACATCCTCCCCACCCTCCCGCTTTCTGATGGTTCGACGGTGTAGTGACAAGCCACCCGAAGTGACTGACTGCGTGCGAGCAGGGGTGCAAGCCCGGTGCCGAAGGGTGCCCAAGAGTCCCTCGAAGATCTCAACCTGCCTTAGCCACGCACTGACCTTCAGGAAAGATCCAGCTTGTCCACTACGTCGACCAGGTCATCGAGCGACTTGGTCGCTGAAGGCGGGGGAGACACTTCGGACGCTTTGGGCGGCGAGGGCATCTCGGCGGCGCCCAAGGCGTCGGCCCGTTCCCGGCTGGCGAGTGTCGCCGGATCAATCCCTGAGAAGATCTGCGACAGGTCGAGCTTCATCGCCTGAAGCGAAGCCATGGGGTGGCCGGCGATCGCGGGGTCGCTGTGCTGAGTAAACAGGATCGCCCCCGCGGGGCAGATGCGCGCACACGCGGGACATCCCGGACGGCACGCGTCGGGCTGCTCCACAAACCCCGCGCCGTTCGCATCCAACCCATAGACCCCGAACAGGCAGAAATTCAGGCATTCGTGGCAGTCCGTGCAGCGACTCATATCGACCACCGGGTACCACCGCGGGCGGGTTGCTTCCTGCACCTCCTCTGCCTTGCCGTTGCGCGCGGTAACGACTGCGGCAGATTCCGGGCCGGGGCCATGTTTCGCAGCCGCCAGCTCGTCCACCTGATGCAAGAAGGACTCCGGTTTGTCTTCCGCCCGAAGGTCGAAGCACCAGATCGTGCGATCCGGAGTCTCTCCCCGTCCCGAGTTGGAAAGCTCCAATTCGGTCGGCTCTTCTTCCCCCAGGGAGGACGTTCGGCCGAGCCGTCCCCGAATGCCCCCGGCATCGAGGACCCAGTACGCCGAACGCGGATAGAGCCATGCCAGCACGATCATGTCGCCGTGAATTGCACTGAGTCTTCGCACCGCAGGCCCGGCTGGGAAGAGATCGTAGAGATGTGGCACGACGATT
>CAZFKF010000060.1:0-11862 GCA_964518805.1 uncultured Planctomycetaceae bacterium
GCACAATGTAAGACCGGGGGCTCTGTCAGCCTTGCGAATCGAAATCACCCTGCTGCTCGGAACCGTTTAGGTCAGTAATCGGCCAAGAGAGGCAATCGTCGTCGGACCGGTCCAACGACAGGAACTCCTCCAGCGTGGCTCGGTCAAGAACGCGATCGGGGTTCTCTGCACCGGCCGCAAGCAAGTTGAGGCAGGAACGGAAACTCCGTTGCGTGACGTCTACCATTAAGTCAATAATCTCGCGCTGCACAGTCACGCTCCACTCGCGTGCTTTCGCCTGGAGGAAGTCGGCCATTTCGACGGCGGTTGGGATGGCGAGCCAAACCTTGCGATAGCGCTCAAACAACTGCGGGTCCATCTGGTGGTATTGGTCGTCTGTCATTGCCACGATCCAGAGTCCGCGGGTGTCCTCGCTCGGTTTGAGGAGCATTGACTGAGCCGACTTGACCCGTAGGCGTTGAAACTCGTCCCAGAAGACTGCAACGTGGTCCGCCTCTTGGATTTGGTGCAGCACTTGGCGGATTTCCGTTCGGTCCGTGAAGGCGGTGCAGTCGAGTTCCCAGTGCGAAAATGCGCTACCCATTCCGTTGTGGTCTTTTCCCTGGATTGCGCATTCCCAGCATCTATGGCAGGGATCAGCGCCGGGCGAAGGATGCTCGCAACAGAACGATGTAATGAGGTGGCGGGCGAGAGAGCTCTTTCCCGAGCCGTATGGGCCGATGATTGCCAGCGCCCCCGGCGGCTCTTGGCGTATTGTGGCACGCTGAAGACGTTCGACGGGGCGGCGGTTGGCCGCGCCGATGAAGTCCGCCCATACGGCAAACCGCCAATTTCGGATCTCATTGGGGGTCATGGATGGCTCCGGCCCAACTTCCTTGCGGCGCGATGGTCTTGAACGTCACGGTCGCGATCAAAGTATTCTGCATGCATGAGAGAATGGTCCAAAATCTCCGTTTCCGTGGTCAAACGGTCGGCTGTATGCGGTAAGTCCTTGGTTCATCATTGGTTCCGTCGGCCCTGCCCTCCGGGCAGACGGCGGGCGAACCGGGCAATCCGGGTTGAGGCGCGGATGGTGCAGGCGACGGCTGCGGCGCAGCCCACAGCTTTTCCGGCGGAGGCAGCTTACGAAACGCCGAGCTTGCATCGGTCAGCGTCTCGGGAATATCGTATCGCCAAGGCCCGTTGTCGGCGTCTCGGCGCGCCGTAATCAATTCAGCTTGATAAAGACGGTGGAAGTGATCGCGGACCTGCTTCTCGGACCAGGGAATAAGGAACTTCGCCACGGCCTTCGAATCGTGCGTTCGCCACTCCTTCCCGTCGCTTGGACAACCGTAGATTCCCAAGGTGCGAAAGATTCTGTAGCCTTCGTCGCAGTCAAGGAGGTGCTTGAGGAGCTTCTGGACCGCCGCCCCCCGCGGGTTGCCGAGATTGGTTAACTCTCGGCGCGTCAGCCTGCGATCCGGGCTGTCGTGGTCGGTATGATCGCCGTCTTTGGTCGGTGTCGCGAGGCGCGCTTGGCGAATCCTCGCAGCCGGCGGCGACTGCTTCAGCGCGAGATATGCGTTCGCACGGTGTACCATGTCACGTGCTAGCGGGTCAAACGGCTCGTCACTGGGCCGGAGAATCGGGCTTTGGACCAGGCTGTACACTGCGGAATAGTGATCGATTGACACCCCGAGCGCCGGCGGATGCTGCATAACGCATTGGCCGATAAGCAGACTCCGGACCGCTTGTCGGTCACGTGGGCGCGATAACGATTCATCAATGGCCGCTGCAAGTGTCGCATCAAGGGCGATGCTCCCCTTGAGTTCTTTCGAGAGATCCTTGAGCGACGTCGGTTTTGAAGCGGCCAAGTAGGTGGCGACTCTACTCGGCTCCCCATGGCGGCCATGGAGCACCAGGGTGGCCGCAGGGTCTTCCTCAGGATCACGGTGATCGGCAAACTGGCAGAAGATCGCGGGGCGTGGACTGGCGGTCTTGGGATGCAAGAGTACCGTCCAGGCAACGGGCAAGTAGAGTTGCGAGCGCGACACAAAGATTGCCTGAAGGTCTTTGCCTCCTTCCTTCACTCGCCTGAGATCTCGGTCTCGGCGGATATGGAGCGCGAACTTGCTTTCCACCTGTTCGAAGTGATAGCGCCAAAGCTCGGTCAGCAAGTGCGCCCCGAAGTACCTGTAGGCAACCGTGATTGGAAAACCGGCGGCGCCCGCAGCAATCGCCAGTTCGCCGATTGCGACGCTGTCCGGCTTCACCCTATGCATATCGTGTCCATCAGCCAAAGACATTTCGTTATCGTTTCCTTGGCTCTTGTTTGAATAAGTGTCGCTATGTTGATCTTTCCCCGGTGGCGTCTCAGTCCAACTCGTCCCCCGGTGTCCCGGCGTCGGTTGCCGGTTCCGGTGTCTCCGGCAGTTCCAGATCCTCTTCCACCTTGAACCGGTATTTTGTTGAGGGCGGATCTCCGGAGAACCGCCGTCGCGCCTTTTCCAGCACCAATCTATATTTCTTGTCGTCAGTTTCCGCAAACAGCCGTTCTTGCACATGATGCGTCAGCACGATGCCAATGCCACGGGCACGCCCCTTCTCGCTCCCACGATCGGCTGCAGGAATGAGGTGGTTCACTAGCCCCATATCCGCGCATTGCGTAGCCCAATCTGTCGACGGCAGCCATTCTCCTGGGCGAGATGCGCCCAAGTGGCCAAGGGCGCGCCGAACCGGATCGTCCGCCGACCTTCGCTGGGAGTAGTTGCCAAGGAAGCCCGTGAAGCCGTTGATCAGCAATATGCCACCAATCGTTTGCGCCCAGTGGATGCACGGATGCCTCACTGATGTGTCGAGCGGGTGGCCTGCATCCTTCCAATTCTCGATCATCCCGCGCAGTTCCGCTTCGATTTGGTCGCGATGTCGGGGCAGGTAGTCGAGCTTCGGGTTGCCTATCGCTGACTCGCGATCTTCAATATTTCCCAGCGGGGCCAGATGGATAGGGCAGGATCGGTTCAAGAGATCTTCGCTGAGGCTGCCGGAGTTCGTGGAGATCGCCACCACGAACCTGTTCGGCGTCCGGATAGGGCTTCCAGTCCCCGGCGCGGAAAGGAACAGCTCTGGATCAGTGATGAATCTCTCCAAGAACGGCGATGCTATCTTCTCTCTCGACCTGGTGCTCCGCGCATTCTCCAGGCAAATCACGCGCAAGGAGGCGGTCTGCTTGATCGCGTTGCAAATGTTGTGCTCCGTCGGCCAGTCCGGCACCTGGTGCGAAACGGACACGCCCGGATAGTTACCGGTGGCGAATCGGATTACCGTGTCCTTGCCCGAATGCGATTTGGTTCCCGTGACGGGAAAGGCCGGTTTCGCACCGGGCCACAGACGAGCCAGGGGCACCGTGAGTGCGAACGCCAGCGAGTTGGCCCTGTCGGCGGGGCCGGCGAACGGCATGGCATGAAGGAATGCGGAGATCGCCTCGTGCGAACGCTCGATGCGAGGTGGTTGGCCATGGTACAGGATGCGATGGCCGACACCACCATCCTTGTAGCCGGGCAGAGTCAGTTCAAAGTCGCCAAGATAGGTAGCCAGGTCCGTGACTTCATCGACCGGATGGAACTCCTGCAGAAATGCTTCGCTGGCCAGCATCAGATTCAGATGCCGCGACGGAATAAGGTGGCCGCGCAGCTTACCTTCCTTCCAGATTTCCACTCGCAGCTTGTCGATTATGATGGCAGCTAGCTTGTGCGCGGTGTCGATCACCGTTACAGGGATCGAGGTTTGTTCAGGAGCAAAGATCAGACCGCTCGCGTACCCGGGTGCCCGATACAGTCCATCGAACGCGGCGAGCCTTCGTCCGAGTTCGCGATAGTGCTCAACGGGGGAATATTTTTCGTCCCAGGTAAATGGGGCTTTGTCCTTCAATGCTGCTGGCTCAGGGTAGTCGGGGGGTGATGGCGTTTCCGGCTCCGTTGAAGCGTCGGGAGGGGAGGATGTCGTCTTCCCTTTTGCTGGCTCGGCGGACGCCACCTCGGTCTGGTGGTTGTCGGTGTTATCACGGGACGCGTGGCACTCGACAATTAAGCCATTGGTGGGACAGGGCGGTTCGACGTTATCGTCGCGGTCAGAGGCACCCGACACGCCCGGCACACCCGGCACGGCCGACAAGATGGCCACATCGGCAGTATCGCCCGTAACGTCGGTAGTCAGCAGCCCGGAGGATCGCCCATCCACTTTCCCATTCGATCCGGTGAAAGTCATTTTCAACTCCTTACAGCGTCACCTGCCATCGTCACGAGCTTGGCGCGGCTCGCCCGGCCGCTCAGATGCCGAGGTTGTCTAACTCGCGTTCCACAAATGAGACCCGATCTCCTCGAGCCGCTGTTGGCCGCCCCGGAGACGGCGCAACATATGCGGTGCGAGGCAACCCGGCACGGAGCGTGAGTTCATCAAAAAACCTCTGGAGTGCTTCTCGTGAGGTCGCCAATGCGGACCCAGCCTTCACGACTTCCAGGTACACGCGGGAGCCATCGGCTGCCACAAGGCCGCGTTTCGCCCACCGGAAGAGGACGGATGGGTGAAGCGCGTTCCCCGTACGGCTCGATGCCGGCGCCCACTTGACGGCGGTTCGGAGCGGATAGAGTTGCTCCTGTTGGAGATCGATGAGCATGATGCGTACCTCTTGCACAAGAAGGGCTCTGTTGGCCACTACTTACAAGAGGTTACAGAGATCTGCGCAGAGAAAAATTGCGCAGTAACGGGGACATCGGGCGCACCGATAGCGCACAAATCAGACGCTATAGTGGGCGTCGGCCTGGGCGGCGGCGTTTAGGAATGGGGAGACTATTCCGGATGGCGTACCGTTTCACCGCGCGCCTCACTCCACCGACGCTTACAATCGAGTCATCGGGGGCGACGTTTCCGTATTGTTCAAGGATCTTGTCCCATGGAGTCCCCTTAACCCATTCCTCGTAAAAGAGCTTGTCGCGGGCATCAAGGGCCGGATCGCGGGCCGAAAGTGAAAGTGGCGCGCGGGTCGAGAGGGAGTCGGCCGTGCCATGGGCGTGCGGCGTATGCGCTAGTTCCGCGAGGTAACGCGTTGCGGCCGCGGTCTCTCGCTCGATACAGGAGACAACGCGGTCCGACTTGAAATCGCCGTACTGCCTTTGGTGGTCCAGTAGTTCGACTCGGAACGAGGCGGCAAGGGCGGCGGGTTCTGGTGTATCTTGCGGCAAGTCTTCGGCGAGCAAGGCCAATGTCACGTAGGTCATTTCCGCGGCGGCACACGCGATTTCGTGGAAGGTAGGGAATTGGTATCCGTCGAACCACGCTTCCTGGTTACTGGTCGAGTTTGCGAGCAGGATGAAACGCAATACTGGCTGGGTAACCGCCATCGCGAAGGCATCCAAGAGTGAGCGAAGATTGCGCATGTCGTGAAGGGCGTTCTTCGCAAGCACGAGCGGGTCCTGGACGGGCAAGCCGAAGTCCAAAGGTTGGCAATAGTTCAGAAGGAATTGACCGGCAGCCCGAGCGCAACCCAGTGCTGCGTCTCGCGCCGTTTCAAGCTCGCGTGTTGTCGGGGACATCGGCTGACCCATGAGGGATGGGGATATTGGGCTAGGCAGAGGCAAAAGGTGTCGTCGCGATCGGATACGGGGTTGAGTACGTGGAAGATCGCCGGCTCTTCGGGTCGCATCCATAGTAAAGCAGATTTCCCTCAGGTTCAACGGCGTCTGGGGGGCGTGACCAGGATGAACCAGGCAGGCTTTGAGGAGTGACGGACGCGGTGCATCATCGAGCACGAGGATGGTGACTCGCGGCTGTCGGGGCGGTGGACGCGCCGGGACAGCCGGGCATGGCACGCCGGGTAACACCAAAGTGTCGAGGGCTTGGGACCGGTTAGCCCGTCTCCCGGGCAATTTGTATGGCCAATTCCATGTTTTTCTCGGCGTAGACTTCGGTGATGTCAGCACGGGCGTGAACGAGGGCGACCTGCGCGGCTTCGATTCCGTAGTTGTTCCTGATCTCCGTTCCCCGACTATGCCTCAACTGATGCGGATGCCAGCGGGGGATCTCCACTCCTGCTTTGCGCGCCCTCTTGATGCCGTAGTTGACTGCCCGGCGGTAGGAATCGGTGTCGTAGTGGTCACGCTTCTCCTTTTTCGGCTTGCGGTTCCGCCTGGCTAACTTGGCCTTCTGCCTCGCCCGCAGCTCGGACGGGTAGATGGGCGTCTTCCGGCTTTCCTTGCAGTGGACGGGGCGGTGCTTTCTGTGCCAAGCGTCAGCCTCTCGTGGACTGAACAGGTATGACGTAGGCTCGCGTTCCAGGAAGGACTTGAGGATCTCTTGAGCCTTCGGGCCAAGTGGAACCAAGTTTCGGTGCCCTCGCCACCGATTCTTGTGGTCGTATGGTTCGTAGTTCCAGACATCGCCGTCCCGGTGGATGTCGCAGGGCCGCATAATCACGACTTCACAAGACCGCATGCCGGTGAGACGCTGGAGTTGAATCATGGCCGCGACCTGCGGGGCCACGTACGGCCGGAGGGCTTCAACCGAGTTATCAGGGACGGGCCTGACCGGTTCGGTCTCCCTGGCTTGCGTGCGGCCGTAGCGAAGTCCGGTCACCGCCTGGAGAGCGGAATACACCGAGGGAGGGATGAGTTCTTCCGCCACCGCCCACTTGAAGACTCGCTTGATCCGACCAACGCGGTGGTTGACGACGCCCCGTGAAAGCCCTTGGGACACCATGTGGTGGCGTACCGCCTTCAGACTCCTGGGTCCGAAATCCCGTGCGCTGGTCGCACCGTACAAGTGCCGAAGCGGGTGCAGTGCCTCCTTCATGCAGGCCAACTCCTTGGTTGGCTTGCCCTCCTTGCAGTAGTACGTTTCTGCGAAGCGCCAGTACGCGAGGATCAGTTCGCTCACCGAGAGACATGGGAACAGACTACCGCTGCTGGGCGGTTCCATTGCGGTTGGTTGGCGGGTGGCCGACTCAGCGAGGATGCGAGCGTATTTCTCGCGGCTTTCTGGGGAGCCGTAGCGGCCAAGATAGATGTGCTGCCCGTCGATGATGACGCGGGCTTGGCCGGAGGGCTTGTGGAGTCGGTAGGCGGGGACGTGGCTCGGTCTTCTGGGCATGGGCGGCTCCCTTCTGAAAAAGTGGTAGGACTACCACTTTCCACAAGGCTTTCGGGCCGCACTGCCCAACGCAGGCAGGTATCCTAACTCCAGGATTCAGCGGAACTTATATCAAGTATCCCCGACAGGGCTCGAACCTGTAACCTTCGGCTCCGGAGGCCGACGCCCTTCCGTCAGCTCCGCATCTGACGGCGATCGGAGCAATGTCCCGACTCGCGGTTTCCGATCATGCACCGCCATACCTAAGATGACGGTTTGCTCTGCAGACATCGTCAGTTGTGCTCGCCGGAATTCAGCCCAGTTGCCATCGCTGACCAAGAGTCTGTGTCTGGCCCGTGGTGATGCCAAGATCGATCGCGTGCAGTGCGTGATAGAGACATTGCTCATCCGAATTTTTCAAGAGAACCGGATCGATTGGTTCCGCTCAACTCAGCCCCCTCGCTGCCGAGAGTCTCGACGGTTTTCGGTTCGTCTTGGTCCGGATTGGCATTCGGCAGGGCGCCCTGGCCCCTGGCCTTCGCTACGGCCCGTTTCGCTCTTGCCCGGTACGATTCCGCGGCGGTTTCCGATACTGCGTCTTGCTGCTTCTTCACGAAGAACGCTCCGCCGTTTGAATACTGGTTGGCCATGGCGATCCTCTCGCCCACAGCCCATTCGCATCTCGTCCGGCTAATCCGGCTTGGCCCAGCAGTCGCTCACCACCCACTTGCATTCCGCCGGGATCCCGCCAAGCACCGCCGCCATGGAGTCGAGCATGATCTTCTCGATCCGCACAGCCTCTTCGTTCGCTCTCTCGGCCGGGATATTGACCAGGATCTCGTCATGAACGAATCCGTAGACGTCGTAGCCATGGTACAAGAGGTTCCAGAGGGCCAATTTCGCCCCGTCGGCTGCCAGGGACTGAAACGGCGTGTTTTTGCTGTCCGTGTAGCCCACCCCGTCACGAATCCGCCCGGTCAGCGTGGCGATCTTCTGATGGTACAGCCGGTCATAGAGATCCTGGCCGCCTTGCTTGCGACTGATCCTCTCGGCCAGGTGCGGATCAACACCGAGTGACCCTCGTACCAACCGGCTTAACCCCTGCCAGACCGACTGCTGGTAATGCTCGCTTGCCGTAGAGACACCCCGAATGACGTTCGCCACGCCCTTGGCAGCAATCGGATTCCTCTTGCCCGAACGATCGAAGATCTGCCAGACCTCGTCCTCGCCCAACCCAAGGTTCTTTGCCAGGCAGGGCATGCCCGGATCGGCCAGATACCCCTCGTGATCGTTCAGCTCGGGATAGACCTCGTGGATCAGCTTCGAGCGGAACTTCGTCGCTTCCTCCATGGTCATGGCCACCCCGTAGTTCGCCTCGGCGTACTCCCGCAACCGCTTGGCCCCCAGTCCGCCGGGCACGCCGAAGTTCACGGCCTTGGCGGACTGCCGTGCCTGGTTGAAGCTTGGTTTGTCGGTTTCTTTGACCTCCAGGAAGTCTTCCAAGGAGAGGTTCTGGATCGAAGCTGCGGTAAAAGCGTGGGGATCGATCCCTTGTTCGATCACTTCGCCCAGCTTCGAGGCGCCGTAGCGCGCCCGGCAGACCGCAGCCAGCGTCCTCAGCTCGATCGCCGAGTAGTCGCCAATGAACAGTCTCTGATCGGGGCCAGCGGGGATGAAGAGTTCGCGGAATTCAGCCTGTTTGGGCATCTGCTGGAGATTGGCCCCGGGCAGCTTGCTTCGCCGCGACCGGGAACAGGCCGTACGCCCGGTTCGCGTCATCAGAGTGTACTCGCAGTGGAGCACCGGGACGTCGAGGCTCGTCAAGAAGCCGAAAAGCTTCTCCAGACGCTTCATGTTCGCCCAAAGCCTGAGAAAGGGATGCAGATCGGCGTACTTCTGCCAGTCCTTGACCGACTTGGAGATGCCTCGCTTCGTTCCCTTGCTTTGCGGCACCGTGATTTCGTGCCCTTGGGCCTCGATCTCCCCGGCGACCCTGGTGAGCATCGGCAGCAACTTCGCATCGGTCAGCGAGGGCGTCTGACCCTTGGGTGTCAGCCGCAGCGTTTGGCCCTTCGAGTACGTCAACACCTCCGAAAAATCCCTCCGGAGGGCCTCGATCAGCCGATTCAGCTCTTCCCGGGACCTCTGGGTGAGGGCCCGGACCTTCTCCTGGTCGACGTGCACGCCCTGGCGGAACATCCTCGCCAGGACTATGCTCGCCCTGACCTGCACGATTTCAGAGAGGTAGCCGAACTCTTGGATGGCGTCGGGCCGGATCTCGTACCGGCGGGCCCCTGGGCGATAGCCACACTCTTGCATCAGCCGATAGGCGACCTCGGCAAGGGCCGGATAGAGCCTGTGGGTGGCCGCCGCGTCCAGGACGGCATAGCGAAAGAAGCCCGGATCGACTCCTGGCCAGGCCTCCTCCGCCAGCCCCACCAGCTCGCCGAAGCGGGTCCGGTAAGGATCTTCCTTGCAGACCTGCACGGTGGTGTAGTCGGCGACGACCTCGGCCAGATTGCCGGGATAGACCTTGGCCGTCTCCTCCTCGCCCCCTGGGGACCGGCCAGCCCTTCGGTAGTTGCCGGTCGCCAATTGGACGAGCATATCCAAGATCATGGTGTCCCTGAGGCGGCCGGAGTGGCAGGCGTCCCAGAGGACGCGACGGGCCGCAGGATCGCCATGGTGCTTCAGGTGCTCGTCGATGACCCAGAAGTCGAACTGCACGTTGTGGCCGACGAAATGGGCCTCCCGATGCTGCTCAAGAAAAGCAGCTAGCCGCGAGGGATGGATCGCCACGTGGGTCCGGCCGTCGCTGGCCACGGCGAGTGCCAGGCAAGGCATGCGGCGTTCGTCCTCGATCAGGGCGGTCTCAACGTCCAGGGCCATCGGTAGGGACGAGCTGGACTGCAATCGCTGCCCCGTCCAAAACTGGCAGGGCACGGTCCGCTTACCGAGTTGAACCATAATCGATGTCGCAGTTCTCATTCCACCTCCGTGCAAGTGTTCCGCCTCCTTTCCTGAAAAGTCACCCGACAAGCCCGACAGACCCGACTTGCCCGACAGTGCAGGCGGTCCTGATTGCCGGTCCGTCGGGCGCGCATTCTTGAATTTGGCACCCGACAGACCCGTCGTTTGGTTTGTCGCTATCGCAACTCCTTTTGTGGTAACAAGTTATTAATTCACCCCTCGTCGAAAATGCCACCCGACAGGCACCCGACTCGACCCGACACTTCCGACGCCCGTCCGGCCTGCGGGATTTCTGGAAAATCCGCCTGTCGGGTTCTGTCGGGTCATGTCGGTTTGACCACCCGACAGGCAGTTGATCCCTAAGTCGTTGCAGTAAAAGAGCCTACAGCGACGACTGGGGCATTGTCGGGTTGTCGGGTGCCGTCTAAGGAGAAGAAACCAGTCGGGCGGACAACACGAAGCGCCGTTTACCCCGATTCGCCTCCGCCGGGTTCTCCCATTCTCCCAAGCCGCGATCGATCGCGCTTTCCAAGAGCCGATGCGCCGCGGACGCCCGATTGACTCCGGCCACTTCGGCGCGGGTGATGTCCCGAGCCGAACAACGGGCCAGCTGACGTCGACGCATCCAGTCGATCAGCGCTGCCACCCGGCGATCGTCGTCGGACTCACGCAGGTGCCGGTACACGACGGTTCCGTGGCTGCGGAAGTAATCGCACAGACGAATCGCCTTGGCCACGTCCTCGGCCTCCACGATTCCCTCGCCTTCCTGGCCCGCCGGCTCCGTCGCCCAGCGAAGCAGGCGGAGGATCAACGCGAAGCGGGCCCCATAGGCCTTCATCTTCGCGCAGACGGCGATCATCTGCGGCGAGACCTGCCCGGTGTTCACCTCCTCCGCCAGATGGTTGGCGTAGTCCTTGAACGCCTGGCGTGCGGCCTCGCTGAAGTGGATCACCCTGGGACGCTCCGAGCCCCCTTCCAACACGACCGGCTGGAGGTTCATCAAGCGTCCCAAGGCGGTGCTCCATTCCAATTCCAGCTCTTCGCTGATCGCCACGTCGGACCACCCGGGGAACTGCTGCTCTGCGGGATAGCAGAAGAGGACGCGCGACAGGAAACCATCTTCGCGGCTCCCTTCGGCCTCCAGTCTGTCCAGCAGGTCCGGCTGGATGCCGCCCAGCACCGCGAGGAAGGGATGCGGAATGACGACCGATTCCCCCTTGTTCGATTTCCGGTCGATCTTGGCCATCTCGCCCGACCAGGCCGAGAGATAGAACTGACGATCGGCCCCGCGACGGTACTGGTTCATGGAAGCGACCCACGCGCTCAGCTCGTCGCGAAACAGAAGGACTCCCTTTCGATTGCTCTGCATGATGACGGCCAGCGCCTCGGTCGTGGCGTCCGAAACGAAGAGATGGGGCATGGGAGCCGGCTCCATGGGCTCGGCCGGGGCCGCGGCCCCTTCGGCGGCATTCTCGCGGGATGCGTTCTGATAGGCCGCCAGCTCCTGCTCGTACTGCCGGACCGCCGCCTTGTGGTTTTCGCACAAGTGGTCCTGCATTTCATACACCGGCCCCATCAAGGCCCGAAGCAGCGGGGTCTTGGCCCGTCCCGGCGAGGCGACAAGCCCTGCGTAGATCGCCGGCTTCTCGAACCAGCCGGGCTTGATCTGCAACGAGCGGGCGGCCCCGATCGCGGCCCCGGAAATCACCAACACCGCCACTCCGCCAAAGTCCTCGGGACAGTCGAAAGGGATTGGAAACCAAACCAAACCCCTCAACCTAACCGGCCCGTCAA
>CAZFKF010000061.1:0-11820 GCA_964518805.1 uncultured Planctomycetaceae bacterium
CTCCATTGAAAGGCCAATCTCGATTGTACTTAGGGAACGGACGTCGTACCAGTTTCTCCCAGCATCGCCGCGTTGCCCGCCACGCGTTACACGCGGAGCAACTGCCCGGCGGAGGCTTTCTTCAAGAATTGTCCGACTTGCAGGCTAGATTGCCCCGGAGCCCGCGCCGAGCGACAGCGAGGCGCAGGGGGCGGAGCGTCCAGCGGAGCCCACGAGGGTCGCACGCCGCCCCAGCGGCGTCGACCCGGTGTGAGCGGCAGCGAACACAAGCGGGCGTCCAGCCCGCCGGGCACACCCGACCCCGGTCGGGTTGCCCGCAGGCCGTTCAGGCCAGTGGAGCGTCCAGCGGAACAGAACCGCCACGCGGCGTCCAGCCGCGGATGCGGCGAGAGAATGGGGCCGGGCCGAGAGAATGCAGCGACCGCGACCGGGGCGAAGACGCGGTCGCGGTCGCTGCTTTCGGTCCGGCGGCCACCAGTCCTACGCGGCGAGCGTCTTCCGCGACGCGGAAAGAGCGAGTAGCGCGGGGGGTGGGCGGAGCACCGCATCTCCCAAGTGCGAAACACTGGGGAATGGGGTGTGAAGCTGTGGGATCTGACGAGCGATCTCCCGCCACGGGCGGGAATCCGAGCAGATGCCACCCAATGAGCCGGCGAGCAAGAAGGCGAGTCCACATTAACAGGCGGCGACGGAAGTCGCCGGGGGAGGTAGCGCGGCGGGTGTTGGCTGGCGGTGGCGCCATGCAGGCCGAGTGCCGGACCGACGCGCCGGCAGCGAGGAGAACCCGACTCCGCTTGGGCGAAGCCGGCACGGTCTTGCCGATCCGGGAGCGAGTGAGAATGTCCCGGCCAATCCGGCCGGGAATGTGAAGGAGCGACCCCCATGTGTCAGCCCGGCGCAGCCGGTACGTTCAATCGTCCCAGCACGCATTGTGGTTCGACCGGATGGGCGATAACCCTGCAATTGGCGAAGGTGGCAGAGGTAAGGGCGACGTGGATATGGGGCTTCGGAATTGGAAAGGGGATCAGGAAGGGAGATTCAAGACATATAGAAAGGCCAGAAGGAGGGCGTTCGGCGAGGTCTTGAGAACGATCCGGTGGCATGCGTAACCTGAAGGAAGAACCACCGTCAGCAGCCGCCAAGACCGGATCGTCTGATGTGATGTTCAGTCGCAGTGGTAGCACCGACCATGCTCCTCCGGCGTCTGAAAGCGACGGGTCTCGATTGTGGCGTACCGCTCGTCGTCGAATTCGCCGGCCAACACGCGCCGGATGATGTCAAGTGCCTTTTCCGGCGTCATCCAGGAGAAGGTCAGCGACTCGATCTGCACATAGTGGTCGCCTGCCGGCTTGAGGACGGCATATTCCTGTGCGCCGTCGGCGCAGGTCGCATCATTGACGAACAGGTACTCGCCCAGCCGAAAACCGTTGCAGCCGCAGTAGGTGTACTGCGTCAACCGTTCGGCTAACCACTCGGCGCTTTCCGCCGGAAATACCGACCAGATACGTTTGCTATGCAACATGGCGTTGTTCCTCCTCTACAGATTGGTGTGTCTCGTCGAGCGACTGGATGATCCGCGTCGCCGTGTTCTGAATCCGCTGAAGCGATTCGGCCAGCGTCGCCTCGTCGCCCTGGTGGAGTTGGATGTAATCCGAGCTTCGCGTCGAGCACTCGAAGCCGAAGGCCCGGCACACGACGTAGGCCACGGCCTCCGCTTCCGTTTCGCACACGGTCTTGAGTTTTCGCTTGCGGTACGCTTCGTCATGCATCCACTCGTGGGCTAACTCATGGGCCAGCACGGCGAAGCGCTCGGCGATGGGCAGCCCTTGAGCGATGTAGATCTTCCCTTTGAGCGAAGCGCCGTGAGTGCCCATCGGCAGCACTTCGTCGGTGAGCGTGATGCCGCTATCGCGAATCAGGCTTTCGAGCCTTGGAAGGAGTTCGCCAGATTCACCGTGGATGCCAGCAAGTTGGGGAAGGTCATCTCCTTCGGTCTGGCTGACGTCAAACACATGGACCACCTTGAAGCCGCGAACGATCTTCTCGGGATCATCACTCGGGCCATCGGCTTCTTGGTTCTTGCGGTAGGCCAGCGGGGCCAAAATTCCGATCCCCTTCTCTCCCTTGCGCACGTGCCGGCCCAGTTGCAGCCAACGATGGAAACCGGCGACGAAACTGGCTTCCGGCATCTGGAAGGCGATCAGCATGCAGTTGTTCCACGAGTAATCGTGGAAGCGGGCCATACAGTTGAGAAACCGCTTCAGCGTCTCACTGCGCCCGGCTCGGAGCTCTTGCTGAAGGTCTGTAAGGGCCCGGTCTGCGAGTTGCTTGGCATCTTCACGTTTCATAACTCATCTCCGTTGGAAGAAAGGGCTGCACCCGGCATGTACAACCGTGAATCGAAAGCAGTAGGCCTGCCGGCGGCCCGGACTTCGAGCCGTCCACGGCAGGTCAAGGTGGAGCCTTTGCCCACAGGGCAAAGCAGCAGCGCCCGCCTCGCGGGCGCGGACCTTGACCGCCGTGACACAATCAGAAGGGCCGAGCGGCAGCTAATCGTAGATCTTGCGACACTCAGGACAGACGCCCAAATGCGTGTACCACTCCGTGGGCGACCGCGTGGGGTGGTTCACGGGGATTTCTTCGAGCGATGCGGCAAGGGACTGGAACTCCTCCACATCGCTCCAATCGGGCGGGATGTCCGCCACGCCATCGCAGTCGTCCGCATCGCAATAGAGACAAGCCAGTCGAACTCGATCAGACATGTTCGGTCTCCTCGTCATCGGGCAAGTGCATAACCCTGGCATGAAAACCGATGCACGCCACCGGTTTCGGGTCGCGTATGCGGCCCGAAACCCAGTGACTCCACGTCTGCCCGAGAAACTGAGAAGAAAGAACAGCCGTCTGTGGTCTGGACAGGCTAGCCGTATCACATTTCCGAGGAAAGGGCAAAGAATTGCCCGGTGGGTGATCGGCCGGCAGACTTGGGGGAATTGTCTCGCGAGGGAATGCCGCGTCAGAAGATCTGTACGTTGTTCCGGATGCGGTGTCGGACCTCGGTCAAGGCTTCTTCGAGTGCCTGTTCGATCTCGTGGTAGGTGCCCTTTCGCTTGGTGGAGACGACCACCTTCCAACCTTGCTCGGTTGGGAAACAGAGTTTCGTCTGGCGCAGAATGCCACGGCGTTTTCCGAGACACTGGCGGACTAATCGGGCCGTCCCCTGGTGCGTAAGGTTGCCCGCGGCGGCCCGTTCGGCCAGTTGCCGCTGCTGGGACACGTTTGGGAGCTTCGATAGCTCGTAGGCGGCCCGGGCGGAGATTTTTCCGGCATCGACGCGCTGACGGATCTCCTCCGGCAACCGCAAGAGCGCCAAGGCCCGGCTGACCTGGGAGGCAGGCACGTGGAGTCTTTGGGCGACCTGTTTGCCGTTCCAGCCGTTAAGTTCCATCAACGACGCATAGGCCCCGGCCTCTTCCACCGGCTTGAGGTCCTCGCGCAACAGGTTCTCGACCAACTGCTGCTCCAACAACTCCGAAGGCGACAGGTCGCCCGTATGGAAGTGGCACTCGATGGTCGGCAAGCCGGCCAACTTGGCCGCTCGCCAGCGCCGCTCGCCGGCGATGATCATCCACTTGGACCGCTCGTCCGACCAGCGGACGCGGATCGGCGCGAGTTGTCCTCGGTCGCGGATGCTCTCGGCCATCCGTTCCAGTGCCTCCGGCGTGAACTCGCCTCGCGGTTGATTGGGGTCGGGAATCACTTGATCGATGTCCACGCAGCCGAAGCCGTGCGCCGGTTGTCGGCCGATGTCCTTGGAATCGGGCGTCGGTGCCAAAGAGGGTTGCCGGGGTGAGAAGCGGTTTCCCATCGATTCCAGCACATTCTCTTCGATGCTGGCCAGCTTGCTCCGAATCGTGGTCATCCGGCGATCTTCTCCTCACACTTGATTTCGGCAATGCGCTGGGCGATCTCCTCGGCCAACCGGCTCATGGCCTGGGTAGCCTTGGATCGGCCCGCAAAGAAGCCCACGGGTTGCCGACAGGCCAACGAAACCTTGAACGCCGACGCCTCGGGGACGACCGTCTGGAGCACGGCACTCCCATACAACCGGCGGAGCTTCTGCTCGTAGGTCTGATGCACCAGTAATCGGCCGTCGTATCGCGTGACGAGGTGCCCCAGAAGCCGAAGTGCCGTGTTCAGCGGCCGGGCGTTGTCGATCGCCTGCTGGACTGCCCGCAGCCCTTGGGTCCCAAAATCCTCGGGCGGAACCGGAATTACCACGAACTTCGTCGCCAGCAGCGCGTTCCAACTGCACTGGTAGAGATTGGGCGGACAGTCGATGAGCACCCAATCGAACCCAGTCAGCCGTTCCAGGCAGGCGTGCAGGGCGAACTGCCGCAGCCCGGTCGTGTGCGGGTTGGGTATATTGTGGGCGGCTAGGTAGTGATTGGCTGGAACGAGGGTGATGTTCTCCACCGGCATGCGGAGGCAGAGGGCCTCGGGATAGAAGAACGCTTTGTCCAGGAAGATCGCCGCTAATGTCTCCTGCGGTCGGAGGCTTTCGACGACGCTGGACCCCAAGAAACCCTGGCTGAGCGAGCCCTGCGGATCGGCATCGACCAGCAACACGCGCCCTCCGGCCTTGGCCAACTGGCCGGCCAAGTGGAAGCAGGTGGAACTCTTCCCGCACCCGCCCTTCTGGTTGATCATGCAAATCGTGATTGGACGCATGTCCCCCATGACTCGATGTTGCCCCCACCGCCCCGATTGCCAGTGGCAATTCCGGCCAAGCGACGGGGATCGTTGGGGATACCGTGACACAGGAGGGGCAACCTCGTCAAGGATTTGCGTTCCGCCGCCGGCCAGTGGCCGCGGCTAGCTTTTGGCGGTTTGTCCGAAGCAAGAAACGTGTTAGAGTCTCCCAAAGGAGCATGGAAATACAGAATTCGACTGTAGCAGAGGGCCCTGCGCGGCGGTCCCGCCAGGCGCCAGGGCCGCCAACAGGCATCGCTCAGCTTTCGCTGGTTGAGCATGCCCTCTGCCCGTTGGATTCCCGGACGTCGCGCCAAGAGAACCTTCGCCACGAATCGGAATATCATTATTCCGATGCCGAGGGCCGCCCCCAGACCGCCCGAGTCGTGGTTCACTGCCCGGCAGGGCTTTCGCCGAGCGATGAGTTCTACCTCTGGGGACTGCTGGCCCTGACCTTCGCCCAAGCCGAGCCCCGGATGGAGTTCCAGGCGACGCCCCACTACTGCCTGCGGAAGCTGGGGCTGATCTCGCCGGATTCAAAAGGTGGCAAGAGCTATCGACTCTTTCGCGAGGCCCTGCGGCGGCTGTCCGCGGTCCGCTATCAGAACGAGGCCTTTTACGACCCCATTCGCCGCGAGCATCGGGCGGTGAGCTTCGGCTTCTTCAGCTACAGCCTGCCGCTTGACCCGGATTCCACCCGGGCTTGGCGGATCGTCTGGGACCCGCTGTTCTTCGAGTATTGCCAGGCGGCCGCCAGCCAGTTGGCGTTTGACCTGGAGACCTACCGCAACCTGGATCACGCCAGCAGGCGGCTATTCCTGCTCTTGAGCAAGGTGTTCTGGCGGCATTCGCATTCGCCGTTCTTCGATGTGCGCCACCTGGCCGTCAACGTGCTCGGATTCTCGGCCGGCCTGGCCACGCGGACGCTCAAGGCCAAGGTCAAACGCTGCGCCCGGGTGCTGCAACAGCACGAGGTGCTCGCCGCCCCGACCGACACTGGCGAACCGTCCTTTCGCAAACAGGGCAAGGGGCGGTTCAGGGCTCGATTCGTGCGCGGAGCGTACTTCGACCATCGCCGGCCGCGCGGCAAGTCGCACGATGTGAACGATTCGCCCCTGCACGACCCGCTTCGGGCCATCGGCTTCGATGCGGTATCGATTCGCCGCATCTTGGCGCGCTTCTCAGAAGACCAGATCCAGTTGTGGGCCGATGTGACGCTGGCGGCGTTGGAGCACAGAGGTCCCGCCTTCTTCCGCCGCAGTCCCCAGGCGTTCTTCATCGACAACATCCACCACGCCGCCAGCCGTGGCCGGACTCCGCCCGAGTGGTTCTGGGAACTTCGCCGGGCCGAACAACGGCGCCGAACGGAGCGGGCTCGCCGAACGGCCAACCACCGGCCGCCTTCCAAGTCGCGAGCCGAGCCTCAGATCGCCAAGTCGGCTTATCGGGTTCTCGACCTGGATCGGAGTCCCGAGGACCTGGCCGCTGATTTGGTGGGCTGCTTCCTTGCGGCAGGGCAGAGCGAATCCGACGCACGGCGCAATGCCGAGAGGTTCGTCCAAGAATCGCTTCGATCCGAGCGCCGCCGTCCGTCGCAGCAACGTCGGCAAGCGTGAATTGCTCCTTACATCGGCAAGTTTCCCTTTGTCTTACAGTACTCTTTGTAACAAATACTTTGTAGGGCATCCGAAGTCGCCTACGTCGATCTCCAAATCACTTGATTCGGTGGCCACTTGGCCTGGACCGTAAGCCGTACACGATCAAGCTTCTGTCACGGCAGGTCCACCGGATTGCGCAGCACTGTCACGTCTGGTCCACCGCATCTGGCCCAAACGGCGTGACGCATGGTCCACTCCAGGCCGCAACACGATTTGGAGAAAACCGCGAAGTACGGTATCCAGAGGCACGCTACCGGTTTCTCCCGGCCGGCGGCAGTCGTTAGCTGGTACTCAACGCAGCCGTGCGAACCCCGGCACGTTATATCGCCGGAAGAAGCACGGTCGGCTGACGTTTCCTGTTGGGCGCAGCGGGTCCAGGAATCTCGGACTCATCAACCGAGGATAAGGACCGGGAGCATTGCCGGCTCCCCACAGCGCTGGCCCTTCGAGCTGGGTACGCGGAGACGTGTTCACCCAGTTCAATGGAGGCTCGTCGAAGTAATCCCGGCAGCCACACGCTCTCGTTGTCGGAGAGAAGTGGCGTCTTGTCGGAGTAATCTCGGCGTTCTATTCAATACGCGGGAAGGAATGCGGGCGATGCGGACCAACCTCATCGCAAGATGAGGCCGCGTCGGTGAAGCAGTTCCGCCCTTGCGGGCTGCTTCTGTGCCGCAATACCGGCGGCACACAAAGCGGGTGACCTGATGGATCACGATCCATCACGAAATCCCGTCCGTGGGGCTCGGGCTTGCGCGGCTGCGCGAGTTCGTTCAACGCGGCTGGCGTGGGGAGCTTCTGTCTGGTGACAGGCAGGACCGGGGTGACCACCTCGGCGTCCGCCGGAAAATCCGGCGGCGGTGAACAGCTCAACCACGAAAGGCCCAACCGTATAGGTAAGGGAGGGCTTGCCAGTGAGATCCTGAGGAGACGGAGCCAAATGGCGAACCTCTGTTTGGGAACGGTACCCCGATCTTCTGGTTTCGTAGGGGGAAATCCGGCACGCAGGTGCCGGGAAAGTGCGGCCTGTCGGAAGACGGCACGCACCCAAACGGACCGGGCGGTAACACGCCCTAGCAACGTGACCTCAGGATTGAAGACCGACGCTAACGCAGGAACCACTGCGGCTTCCGGGTGTGGCAACCCGGTGCCTGGCTTGGTCGGCCAGGTGGAAGTAGCAGCAAGTCGCTGTGAAATGCCGTAGTGGGGGAGAGTGGCCTGAGTAGAACCGGTGCGGAAGCGCCGGCGGTGTTCTGGGCGAAGGTCCAGACCCGGGTGCTGCAAGACCAATGCTGTGGCCCGGGCGCGGCAAGGCAGTCGCGACCCGTCTGCATCAAAGTCGGGAGTGATGACCCGGCGAGCAGGAACGAAAGGGCTGAGGGGCGTCATGCCCAACAGGAAACGTGTTGCTTGCGCCTCATGGCGCGAGTGTCCTTGGCAGGCAGCATGCGGCCAGAGGCGGTTGCTCGGGAGAGCGGCCACCTGTGGCGGCGGACTGACGACGGACGCTCGACGTGCGCCTTCGGGCTACGCGAGCGTCCGGCGGAGGTTCTTTTGTGCGGGCACTATGGATTGGCCGTATGCACTGAGGAAATCAGTGCATACGGCCGACCAGGCGTATGCCTTCACGACGTGTCTGTTCGCCAAGGTTCTTTTCAAAAGGACAACACGGCGTTGGTGGGGTTGGCCGTAAACGAACCCCACACCCTTGATCGGATGCAACAGCGATTGTGGAGGCAGCATGCAGTATCGGTGCGTCGCAAGTTCACCCGAGGGCCTGGTTCAGCAGGTGGCCGTCAGCTACCTGCGGCACGGCTACTGGTTCTATGTCACCGGTTGGATCAAGCCGGGAAAGAACCCGGAGCAGATTGACCGCAAGCTCATCGACAAGTACCAGATCGCCATCGGCGAGCGGGAACGCACTGCCCGAAAGCGCCGCGGCTTGGCCAACATGCAGTACGTCCGTTATCGGAACTGGTTCCTGCTCCTGGCAACCGAGGGCCATCATCCCTTCAAGCAGCATGAGCGCAAGCAAATCCGCGACTGCCGCCGATTTCCGATCAAGTTCGAGGGCTATTCGATCAGCTACCGTCGCAGCGGCCTGACGCCGCAAGGCGGTGGACCACCGAAATGGCACGCCTGCGTGCGCATCGATGTGCCGACCTACAAGCAACTCAAGGCACTCTTCGAGGAGCGAGCCTGCCATCGATCCCCGGAGAACCTCGCGGCCGACTTCGCTCGGGTGCCCTACGCCCGCTACGCCCCGGTGCGTCGACAGTTGCTGACGATTCTGCGAACGGTCAACGCTCGGCGCGCACAAATGGGCTTCCAACCTGTGCCGCACTCGGCGTTGCGCCTGCGTCGGCAAATCGTCATGCCTTTCGAGACAGCGGCGGCCTTGTACGGCGAGGGCTCGCCAGTTCGAGTCCCTCTGAAGCCGCCAGAGACTACAGTTCGCTGATTAGGCCAGTGAACTCTGGCATCGGGAAGGGATTGAGAAGAGAGTCAGGTGGGCTGGAAGGTGGAGGGGGATACCGCCCGAGGAAGGCTGCTGTCCCGGGCGGCACCTGTTTGAGGCTACGTCTCGTCGTCAGAAACCGGCTCCAGCGACAAGGCGTGCTTCTGGAGCGCCGTTGGTTGTTCGTGCAGGATCTCAGCGACACGCGTCCACAACTGCTTAACCTGAACGGGCGAGGCTGCTAGCCAGACGGTGTCCAGCAGATCCTCTTGCTCGACCTGCAATTCGAGGATCTTCCGCCCGAGCGGGTCGGCAGCGAGCAACTCCTTCTCATGCACGCCCTGACGATCACGTATCGCATTCTCGACGGCATTCTGCTGCAAGTACGTATTGTCCGAGCAGTGTTCGGCTTTGACGACCCTTGTGGCCATTGCGCGGATCAGCACCTTCTCCTCGGCGTCAAGCGACTCCTTGGTAGTCCGGATCTCGGCTACTCGTGCCTGCGACTCGACAATCCCCAACGACTCGACGGCGCGCTGGCGGGCGGCTATGCGAATGCGTTCACGAAAGCCTGGGTCAGTCTCGGCACACAGCCGATCGATCGCCTGGTTGATCTTCCGCGAAATGCGTTCCTTCCAATGCTCTTTTTCCTTGACTGTTATCGACATGATGTGTATTCCTCACAAGATTCATGTGCCTGTCGCCGGCATCGACAAGGGCGTTGTTCATCGTTTGCCTGCCGGTGGCGTTTCGCACAAGCCGGTCACGGCAAGTCAAGGTGGAGTCTTGGCCCGGCGGGCCAAGCAGCAGCCGGCCGGGCACCGGGCCGGCGGACCTTGACGCCGTGATACAATCACCCCAGCCAGCGAAAGGAAGATCATCGACTTCCTTCGACATTCGGCATGCCTATGTTCAGGCGAGGAACCGATGCCGTCGTCCGGCGTTGCTCAGGACTACCGCGACATTCCCGCGTTAGGGATGTGGAGGGCGCGAAGCGGTCTGCCTCCTCGGCAGACCGAGCGGAAGCGGAGCCCGGAGCAGCCCGGCCCGCAGGGCAACGCCCAGCGAGAACGGATGAAGAAGTCGACTCTCGCGAACTCTTCCCGGGAGATTCTGCCACGCCACCCAGCATTGCGGGCTCCCCGTCAGACCGATTGGCTAGATGGAAATACGTTCCACGATATTGCGTGTCACCCGCCGTTGTCTGCGATCGTAGAGACGGGTCGTTCGGGGATCGCTGTGGCCGGCAAGATGCTGGACGTCTTCCAGGGGAATTCCCTGGGAAAGCAGGTCGGTTATCGTTGCCACGCGAAAAGAATGGGGGGAAAGCCGACTGGGAAGGCCGGCGTCACGCATCCGGCGTTTCACGAGCCGGCCAATATCGCCTGCCGACAAACCCCGTTCTGTGAGGACTCGTGTTCGGCGAACCGCAGAGCGAAACAGTGCTATGTCACCAAAGTTGGTATCGAGGCCGGCGGTGACGATGTAGTCGAACAGGAATGTTTGAAGGTCATGGCGAACGGGTATCTCACGGGATTTGCCCCCTTTGTCGACGAACCGGAGGCAGAATTGGCCGCCGGTGTCAAAGAAGTCGCGGAGCCGCAGGCCGGCCACCGCGCCGATTCGGGCGGCGGTGTAGATGAGCACCGCGATGATTGCCCGGTCGCGGAGGCCGACGACGTGGCGGATGTCGATACTACCCAGAAGCTGCCTCGCTTGCTCCACGGTGATCTCCGGAGTCTTGCCCTCCACCACCTGATAACGCTCGCCGCGGACCGAGGCGGCCGGATTTAGGACAACAGTGTGTCGGAGGACCAGCGTGTCGAAGAGGTGCCTGATGGCCGCCAGGTAGACCTTCTTTGATGAGACGGCATCGGGCAGACCGTCGAGGAACTGGCCGACGTGCGCCGGCGCGATCGTGTGCAGGGCCAGCCCACGCGCCTCACACCACCGCAGGAACCGGGCGGCGATTCGCTGGTATGATCGGCGTGTGTGCGGGTTGCGAAGTTGGCCGAAAAGGAACTCCTCCCAGGCAAACCGTGCGCCGGCCCCTCCCTCGGCAATGAGCGGCGGGAAGTTGGTCGTGGAACTCGACGGTGCAGGCGCCGGCAGGGATGTCGGAAGCTCTGGCAGATCTGATTGTCGTTCGCTGTTGTCCATTCGTTCTCCACGACGATGCCTCCCACCGCCGGCGCTCCGACGGGAGTGCTGACGGTATGTTGCTCTCGGCCCCCGACCCAACAGTCGCTACACCTGTCGAACTGTCGCTCGGCATGGCCAGCCACGACTCGTGCAACCGTACGTCCATTCAGACCATGCGACACTCGCGTGCTGTGCCGGGCAAGCGGATTGCGCAGCGGTCGGCTGTCGAAATGCGCACCGGTGAGTTTTTCGGCAACACCGGCACCGGCCCGGATGCCGCCTGATTATGTCCTTTATCAGGCATTACCTAACACGGGTTGCGGAACGAGGACAATAGGATTCGTGGGTGGCGGTCAGGGACGGGGACTGCGACGTCCGGTTGATTACCGCGCAAGATGATCGGATGTGAGAGGATCCAGAAGATGCTATCGGACCGAGTACGACAAGTCGTCTTCCTGCAACGGCGGAGGAATCGTGCCAATGTGGAAGGCGCTTGTGTTGAGGTGGCAAAGGGCTTCCTCGAAATGCCGGCGGCTTATCTGCTGCGCCAAGTCGCGGGCCGTGCGGTCGTCAAGGACGGCCCAGAAGACAATCGCTTCACCGAATGGGCGTCGTGCTACACGACGAAGGAGAAACAGGGCGGCGTGCTCGGTTTCGACGACGAGCGTTTCGAGTCCGCGGGGGGTGATGATGCCGAGATACGAATTGGTCACACCCTTTGAAGTACCACGTTCCTCGCGGATAGTAAAGTGGCTTGGCGTTTACGCGGGGGTCTTGGGCCGGCGGTCAGTACCGCGTGGGCGGAGGCTTCTGTAT
>CAZFKF010000062.1:0-11770 GCA_964518805.1 uncultured Planctomycetaceae bacterium
GATTCGATTTGATCTCATGGCTTGTACCTCCCCGGTGGCCCGCTAGCGTGACAGGTATACGGGACGGGGTGTGGCGTCCTCGGCCGTTTCGCCGGTCGACGCGACGACCCGCACCTGCTTCAGCACCAGCGATCGGACTCGGTTGGCGGCGAAGCCGACTGCCGAATTGGCCACGGAGACAGCGGGGCTATATTCGTTGAGATTGGCAAGTCCCGTAGGGACCTCGATCCTGAGATCACTCCCGCCAAAGCCGCCCCAGGTCGCCGATTGGCCGCCCGCTACGCTGAAGCGGAGCGTGCCTCCGGAGACCTCCATGACTTGCGTCCAGGTGATGGTCTCATCCGATTGATCGAGGACCCTCGTGGCAGCGCCCTCGACGTGGCTGACCGGCGATTCGCCGTTCCAGAGCTGCAATTGCATTCCGCCGGGAGAGAACGCCGGCAGGCTGCGCTGGTTCAGCTCGAAGGCAGCGTGGATCGAGCCGATTCCATTCACGGGTGAAACAAGGCAGGTGATTTGGGGCGCATCGCTGGCGGAATCTGGCGTGGCAACTTGCAGTTCCCACGTTTCTTCCACGCGAACGATGTCTGCCGCCAAGCCGGGTGCGATTCCTACCAGCACGCCGAGCCAGGCAGCCATTCCGACCGCTCCCCAACGAAACGGTCGGTGCTCGAATTGGCACTTACTTGACATAGAATCCCCCTGAGGCATCACACACGGAAGCCAACAACCGAAAACCGGGATGTCGGCCGCTGCACCTCGGGCCCGAGGATTCTCCTTCCAGACCCACTTGGCCCTCGCTGCCAAGGCGCGTCGGCCGGGGCGCGACTCAAGCGGCTGTGGACAGGCGATACGCCTGTTGGCAAGAGATCCGGAATTCGGCGGGCGGAGGTCTCAAGACGAGTTGTGGAGACTCCACCTAAAAGCAAACATACGTCAGGTTGCCGCGACCGTCAAATTCGGGGGCACGCGAAGTGCGATTCCGCTGGGCTTGCCGCGATGGAAAATCTCCCAAACGCCTCAATGCGACGATTGTTCCATCCGTGAGCGCCGGGCAGACTCTGCGGCGTGTAGCGGAGAGTCGAGTCCGGGATGCAGAAACGCCTTTTCCGGAGACGCCGAGAAGACCGATTGCCGCTTTCGCAAACGACGGAATTGGGCCGCGATACGACGGTTTTGGCGAATCCAACGAAACCTCCGGACGATCCAATCCAAGGGAATCGAATACGCGTCTGGAAAGCGGAGTTCGGAATATGAGGCGGTTTTGCGTGGGGACGGTTGTCGTGGCCCTCGGATGGATGGCATCAAGCGCCATGGGCCAGGGGCTCTATGGGGCTCCGCAAATGCTCCCACTGGCGCCCGTTGCGCCTTTGAACGCAGCATCCCCCGCTTACTTGCCCCCTGATGGATATGCTCCGCCATCGAGCGGCAATGCCAACCCGCAACCAATCTACTCGCCGGCTCAGTTTTCCCAGACTACGCAGTATCCACAGACGTCAACGGGTCCATATGGCGCCTTTGGCTCGGCACGACCAATGACCAGCCCTGGCGCCTGGAACTATCAACGCAACCCAGCGCGCCCCGGTGCCTACGGCAACTACACCCCGGGCTACCCCTACCGGGTCGCGGCAGCGCAACCGCAGGCCGGCAATTCCGTACCGACGTTGACTCCGCCGGCCAGTCAGCCGCGCGCGCCCGTTCCCCAGCCCGCCCTTACTCCACAGCCTGTCGGCCCGGCCGCTTCTGGTCCGTTTTACGATGAGCCTGGCTACGGATGTGGAGGCTGCTGTGGCGCCGGAGGATGCCGATCGCTCGGCGAGATGTTTGGACTCCAACGCGACCCGTGCTACCAGCCGAAGTGGTATCTGTCGGGCGCAGGGCTCTTCCTCACCCGCGACGATCCCAACGGGGTTTGGACCACGCTCGACAACGGCAGCGCCACCCGGCTGATGCAGACCACCGACGCCAACGTTGACTGGCGCGGCGGGTACGAGGTGAAACTCGGCGGGCGTTTTGGACCCGGCAACAACTGGGCGATCGAAGGCGACTACTGGACCATCGATCGCTTCTTGGGCAACGCCGGATCTCCTCCGGCACCGAGCGGTGCGGTGCGCACGCCGCTGGTGGTCAACGACATCCAGTTCGGCGGCGTCAACGGCGACACCTTCTTCAACAATGCGGCGGATCACCGTCTGCAACGCATCAATCGCGTGCAGAGCGCGGAAGTCAATCTCGTTTACAGGTTCGGCGAAACCGACCCCTGCTGTTGGACCGTCTTCGACCTCAGCGTCTCGGCCGGCCCGCGGTACTTCCAGTTCGACGAACTACTTACGTTCGGCGGCTTGGCCAACGGCGGAACCTGGGGCGGGGCCGGCGGCGTGAACGAGGCATTCCTCAGCCAGCGCGTCTACAACACCCTCATTGGGCTTCAACTCGGGGCGGACGCCGGCTATCACCTGGCCCGCTCGTTCCGACTGTTCCTGTCGCCCAAAATCGGCTTCTACAACAACCACATTCAGACCCGCTTCGACGCCCTGCGCGGCGACGGAGTGCGGGCCGTGCCGACGGCGGGCACAGGCGCCTATCCGGCGTATGGCGACACCGATGCATTTTCGTTCATGGCTCAGATCGACGCAGGGGTGGATTGGCAGTTCGCTCCCCAATGGTCGGCGTTCTTGGGTTACCGCCTGGTGGCCGCAACCGGCATCGGCCTGGCCGATCACCAGATTCCGACCGACGTGCGCGATTTCTCCAGTCTGAGCGACGTCAAACACAACGGCAATCTGTTGGTGCACGGGGCCTTCGCCGGGATCAAACTCGACTTCTGATCGCCGGGCAACCTGCCTAAGGGCCCTCGAATCGTGCAGGCCCGTCTAGAAATGCCACGGAGCGCGCAAAGACCGCGCCAGGAGCCGGTTCGCGTCCGGATCGCCCACGAACGATTCCTTCTCCGGATCCCAACGGAGCTTGCGCTGCAACTGGAAGGCGCACCACGCCAGTTGGCACACGGTGTCCGACCGCACGGCAACGTCGATGTTGCAGATCGTCTTCTGCCGCGAGCGCACACACTCGATGAAGTTGCCGTGATGGAACGTGCTGACGGGCAGGCGGGTCTCGTCCGGACCGAACTGCTCTTTGAGGAGGGATTTCGGCTCGGCGTCGATCTCGCCGCGATTGACCCAGACCCAGCCGTCCGGCCCTTCGAACGTGATCCCGTGCCGAACGCCCTCGAACCCGGGCCCGGCGCCGGTGAAGATCAGGTCCACGCCGTTGGCGTACTTCATCCGCGTGTCCCAACTAAGCGGGTTGTCGCACAACGCGTCGTCGTCAGGGAACCGGGCTGTGCCTTCGACCTCCAGCGGCCCGGTCAACTCGGTGCCGTTGCCCCACTGGGCGATGTCGATGTGATGGATGCCCCAACCCGAGACGTACCCCAGCGAGTAGTCGCTGATGTGGAACCAGTGCGGATAGGTGAGTCGCGCGGTCGTGTAGGGGGCCCAGGGGGCAGGTCCGAGCCAGAGTTCGTAATCGAGCCCGTCGGGAACCGGTTCCGGCGCGTAACGCTTCAGGCCCGAGCGCTCCGCCGCGCCGGCGTGTACGCCGACCTTGATCGTGTGGATCTTTCCCAGACGCCCGTTGCGGGCGATTTCGCAGGCTTGGCGGAACTCCTGACTGGACCGCTGCTGCGTGCCAAACTGGAACACCCGGCCGTAGCCGTGAACGGCCTCGCGCAGGAGCTTGATCTCGCCGATGCTCATGCCCATGGGCTTCTGGACGTAGATGTCCTTGCCGGCCCGCACGGCGGCCAGGGCGTGCACCACGTGCCAGGAGTCGAGCGTGGCGATATCCACGGCGTCGATGTCTTTGCGCGCCAGCAGTTCGCGGAAATCATTGTACGTGGCGCAATCCGCGTTGTTGTAATGGGCGTCGACGGCCTTCTTGGCCCGTTCGCGCATCGCCCGCTTGACGTCGCAAACGGCCACCACCTGGACCTCGGGGATGCTCATCAGCGCATTCATGTCGCCGAAGCCCATAGTCCCGGCCCCGATTTGCGCAACGACGATCCGCTCGCTCGGCGCGATCCGGCCGGCGCGTCCCAGGGCCGATGCGGGGACGACCAACGGAACGGCGGCCAGCAGGCCCTGGGCCGACTGCTTGAGGAATCGACGGCGGTGTATGTTGGCGATCATGATCGTGGCTCCACGGACGCATGCACCCTCGGACTAAGCCCAGGCGATCGCGAATGAACGCTCCCGGACCGTCGTGAAGCCTACCGCGGCCAGAGGACGCCGTCAAGAATCCTGCAACGGCCAAACCAATCCACCGCGATGCGTTTCGCCGCATCAGACGGGCGTCCCGAAGTCTTGCGTTGCCGTCCCGCTGCGGCGATTCTTCCCTTGGCATCACTCGGGCAGTATCATCTCAGTGACAGAGGCGGTGACCTCTCGGCTCATCGAGCCCGCAAACGGATCGTTCCGGAGACTCGGCGACAGGAAACAACAGGTGGTCTTCGTGTCACGCGCGGCGGTGGTAATCCTGCTTTGGGCGGCTCCTCTGGCGGCCTGGGCCGGCTGGCCCGAGGGGGTGCTCAACTACTGCGGTTTTGAGGGCTTCTGGGACGAGGCGGGCTGGCGCGATCTGGGCTGGGCGGACGGGGGCACGGAAGGAATGCAGTTCGATCGCCAGACCAAACGGTTCGGCAAGGCATCGCTGCGCATCCAAGGCGTCGCCGGGCAGGAACGGGGGGCCCTGCAACTCAACGGCAACGCGGTCCAGCACGGCAAGTCCTATGTCCTCCGGGCGTGGATCAAAACGCAGGACGTCACCGGCGAGGCGTCACTCGCCCTGCAGCCGCACGAGGAAGGCAAGCCGCTGGCATTCCTCGATCTGGGGAGCGAATCGCGACGTAGCGGCACCCACGACTGGACGCTGGTGGAAATCCGCGTCCCGCCGCTTCCGCAGAACGTGGTTCGGGTCTTTCCCTACGTGCGGGTCAAAGGACCCGGCACAGCCTGGTTCGACGAGTTGGCCCTGACCGAGGCCGGCGTGCAGGTCCCCCTGGGCGGCCAGAAGCCGATTACCGACGCCGACTATGCCGGGGTCCGCTTCGACGATGCCGCGTTGCCGCAGAACCTCCTGCGAAACGCGGGCTTCGAGCAAGGGCTCGACCAATGGTATGTCGAGAGCGGCAAGCCGATTGTTGACCAACGCGTCGCGTCCGGCGGCCAACAGGGCCTGCGGTTCGACGGCTTCGCGGAGTGCGCCTATACCGTGGTCCCCGTCAACGTGAAGATCGACCCCCGCCGGGCCTACCGGCTTTCCTTCCGGATGAAGACCAATCTGAGCGCCGGTGTCGCCTACGCCCAGGTGATCGGACTGACGGCCAAGGGAGAGGCGATCTCCTACTACAGCCAAGACCATACCAGTGAGTTCTGCTACGGGCGCGGCGTCCGGGACTGGCACGAGGTGAGCGTGGTATTCCGGGAGTTCGAGCCGCGGACGGACGCCCTGAACATCTACCTCCAACTCCACGATGCGATCGGGACCGTGTGGTTCGACGATGTGAGACTGGCGCCGCTGTCGCTGGCAGAAACCAAGAAGGTGCGGGGCGAATGAAACACGCGCGATGGTCTTTGACGCTTGGTATTCTCCTGGCAGGCCACGTGTGCGGCGCGGCGAGTCCGTCGCCCTGGGAGATCAGCGTGCGTCCGGGGCGGCCCGCAGCGGTGTTCGACGTTGCGGAAGCCCCGTCGGTGGCGGTGTTCGCGCGGAATCTCTCCGGTCGGGACGCGAAGGTCACGGTGCGGTTCGAGGTTGCGGATTACGAGGGGACCCGCCTTGAGGCCGGCGAGCAGACCGCGTCCGTCCTTCGCGGAGAATCGCGGACCGTCGAAATACGCCTCGGGGACGCCGCGAAGTTTCCCCATGCCGAATACCTCGCTCTGCGATTGACCGTGCTGGCCGAAGGCAAGGCGATTGCCGACGTGCGCAAGGGGTTCGGTTTCCTGCCGAAACGAACGGTGGCCGGCCCTCCGGAACAGTCGCCTTTCGGGCTGCTGTCCGAGAACCAGTGGCCGCTGGTGCAGCGGTTGGGCGTCCGCTACGTGCGGCCAAACTGGAATTGGGCGGAACGGCCCATGGAATGGGCCTCCAGGTACGGCGTGGCCTACTGCCCCTTGGTCAACGAGGCCAACGCCTTCGTCCGCGGCGAATTGTCCGAGAAGGAGTACGCCGACTTTGTGCGCCAATCCGTGCGGCGCTACCGGAGCTACGTCAAGTACTGGCAACTGGGCAACGAATTCGACATCTTCCGCCGCGAGGGGCCCAAGGCGTACGTCGAGGCCCAGCGGATCGGCTATGCCGCGGCCAAGGCCGAGGACCCCAACTGCGTGGTCGTGGGCGGCAGCATCACCGAACTTCAGGTCCGGCGCGAAGGCTGGCGAGAGTCCCTCGCGCTGGGGCTGGCCAAGCACTGCGACCTCTACGATTTCCATTTCTACTCCGACCTGAACACCACGCAGGACCTGTTGGATTTCATCCACCGCTCGTGCCGCGAGTATCACGCGGAGAAGCCGATTTGGGTCACCGAGACGACGCAGGTCGGCATGTTCGATCCCGACGACCGCAACCAGGCCGACTACGTCTTCAAACGCTACGCGCACTTGCTGGCCAACGGGATCTCGGTGGTCTTCTGGCACGCGATGACCTGGCCCTACCCGTTCGAGGCGGATAAGGTCCAGGCCACGGCCTTGATCGACCACGGTGGATTTGCCCGGCCTTCGCTGTTCGCCTTCGCGGCGTTGACGCGTGATCTTGCCGGGGTGAAATTTGTGCGTCGCTGGGACCTTGGGCGTGAGGCCTTTGGGCTGGAGTTCGCCAAAGGACCGCGCGCGATCCTGGTACTCTGGACGGAAGGGGCCGAACGCCCCCTCCGCGTGCGCCACCCGGCCGGCGAGACGTCGGTCACGACGGTCAACGGCCGGCGCACCGTCCGCGATTCCCAGCCCGGCGGCGACGTCGAGGTAACCCTTCGCAAGACGCCCGTGCTTTACGAACTGCCGGGTCCCCTCACCGTAGCTCCGCGGTAGGCGGGCCGTGCCGTTCGCGCCGGTCCGCCGGCGGCTTGACATCGAGTCGCCTGGAACGGCAAGATACTCGTATCGGCGCGGTCCGAAGCGGCCGCGGCTTCACGTCCTGCGGATTCCCCGTACCATGGAGACCGATAGAATGTCCCACGCCACGCGACGCGAGTTTCTCAAGGCAGCGGCCGCCGGACTGGCCTTGGCCGCCATGGACACCACCATACTGGCCTCGCAAGAGGACAGCCCCGACGGCGTGCCCAAGCGGGCACTGGGGAAGACCGGCGAGAAGGTATCGATTGTCGGGATGGGAGGGTGGCACATTGCCTCGATTCCCGAGGCCGAAGGCATCGCCCTGATGCACGAGGCCATCGACCAGGGCATGACCTTCTTCGACAACGCCTGGGACTACCACGACGGCAACGCCGAGACCGTGATGGGCAAGGCCCTCGGAAGCGGCGGCTGGCGCGACCGGGTGTTCCTGATGACCAAGAACTGTGCCCGGGACTACGAGGGGAGCAAGAAGCACCTGGAGGACAGCCTCCGCCGGCTCCGCACCGACCGCATCGACCTGTGGCAGTTCCACGAGATCAACTATGCCGACGATCCCGACTGGATCTTCGAGCGCGGGGCCCTGAAGGCGGCCGTCGAGGCCAAGAAGGCGGGCAAGGTCCGCTACATCGGCTTCACGGGCCACAAAGACGTCGACTACCTGCTGAAGATGCTCGGCAAGCCGTTCGCGTGGGACAGCGTGCAGATGCCGATCAACATCCTCGATGCCCATTACCGCAGCTTCCAGAAGAAGGTCCTGCCCGAGTGCAACCGCCGCCAGATCGGGACGATCGGCATGAAGTCGCTTGCCTGCGGCGTTTTGCCCAAGGAAGCGGGGCTCGATGCCAGCCTCTGCCGCCGCTATGCCCTGTCGCTGCCCATCAGCACGCTGGTCTGCGGCATCACGTCGCGCGAGAACCTGAAGCAGGACCTGGCCGTGGCGCGGGGCTTCAAGCCGCTGACGGCGGCCGAAGTGGAACGATTGCTGGCCGACACCCAAGCCGCCGGCAAAGACGGCCGCTACGAGCGATTCAAGACCACCAGGCAGTACGACGGCCCGTACCATCGGGCACAACATGGGGTGTGAGTAAGGGATCGAAGGCAGGACGTCTCGGAAAGCCTCCCTTCGGGAAGGGCCTATGTTTCTTGGAATCGATCTGGGCACGAGCAACATCAAGGCCATGGTGGTCGATCGTTCGGGTGCGGTCGTGAGCACCGGATCGGCGTCCGTCGGCCGGCGTTGCACACCCGACGACGGCATTGAGCAGGACTTGGAAGAAATCTGGCAGGCCACGTGCCTGGCGATCCGGCGGGCCGTCTCCTGCCTGTCGCAGCCCGGCGGCACTGAGGGCCTGCGGCCGACCTCCATCGAGGCCCTTGGGGTCTCCAGCCAGGGCGGCGCCCTGCAACTGTTCGACGACCGTCTGAGGCCGATCGGGCCGATCGTCAGTTGGATGGATGGGCGTGGGCGGGCCTTCGATCAGTCGCTGATCGAGGAGCTCGGACAGGATTACTTCGTCGATCACGTCGGGTGCCGCAACTGCATGATCACGCCCGGCCAGATCCTCCGCCTGCGACAGCAGGCGCCGGCGCAGATGCGCGAGGCCGCGGCGATCGGGTACGTCGGCGACGCGATCGTTCACCGGCTCTGCGGTCGGCGGGTTCACGATGCCACGTCGCTCTCGATCGCCTTCCTCTACAATCCCGCCCTGGGCCGCGCGGACCCGGACTTGTTGCAGCGTTTGGGACTTCGTGACGACATGCTGCCCGAATTAGCGCCGGCCGACCGTCCGGCGGGAAACGTGCTGGCCGCGGCCGCCGAAGCAACGGGCCTGCCCGAAGGAATCCCGGTGTCGCCGGCCGTGCACGACCAGTACGCTGCGTCGCTGGGCGTTGGGGCGGTGCGCGAAGGAGACGTTTCGTTGGGCACGGGGACCGCCTGGGCCATGATCGCGCATAGTGGTCGGCTGATGCCGCCTGTCACGCGCCAGGCGATCGTCTGCCAGCACCCGGTCCGCGGCCTGTTCGGCCAAATGCTCTCGATGGTCAACGGCGGCTCGACCATCGAGTGGGTCGTGCGCGTCACCGGTCGACCGTTGACTGGGGCCCAACTCGATGCTGCCGTCGCGGCGGTTCCCGCGGGGAGCGACGGTCTGGTCTTTTGGCCGCACATGGTCCGCCTGGGAGGCATCGACGCGGCTACCCAGCCGGGAGGGCGACTTTCCGGGCTGACGTTGGCACATGGACCGGACCATCTCTTGCGGGCCGCGGTGGAAGGGCTTGCCTGCGAGTTGGCCCGCCACCTCCAAGCCATGGCCGAAGGCGGGCATCCGGTTCGCCGCGTGCTGCTCAGCGGCGGGGCAGCCGTCAGCGGGGTGACGCCACAGATCATCGCCGACGCCACAGGCCGGCCCGTGGCCGCCGTGACCGAACCGGCGGTCAGCGCGTTGGGCGCGGCCATCCTTGCCCGAGCGATGGTCGAACCCGGCGCGGGGCTTGATTCGCTCGCCGAGCGGTTCTGCGCGGCAAGCGTGGAGCGAGCGCCGGGAGCGGATGCCTCGGTCTACGCGAGGCTCTTGCAGCGATTTCTCGAAGGAGCGACGAACAGGCCTTAGCGGATGGCGACCGCGCGTTCGACAATCGCCCGCCTCAGATCTCCCTGCTCGGATGTCCGGTTCAGAACGCCTTGCTGCGGTCGCCCACGACGGCCTTGATCGTAAGCATTTGCCGGTTGCGATAGACGGACAGAGTGACCTGCTTGCCGATCTCGGTCAGACTGACGAGCGTGACCAGGTGCGAGTCATTCTCGATGGGTGTACTGTTGAACTGCAGGATGACGTCTCCGTCGCGCAGATCTGCTGACGCCGCCGGCGAGTTCTCGGCCACTTTCACGACACGGGCGCCGACCGGCCGAGGCAGTCCCAATTCCGCGGCTGCGGCGGCGCTGAAGCTCGAGTCGAGGGTGACGCCGAGGAACGCTCGCGACGCCTTGCCATGCTCGATGAGCTGCCGCGCGACGAGCACGAACATGTTGATCGGAACGGCAAATCCGATTCCCTCGTTGCCCCCGGAACTGCTGGCGATGCACGTGTTGATTCCAATCACTTCGCCGCGGAGGTTGACCAGCGGGCCGCCGCTGTTGCCGGGATTGATGGCGGCGTCGGTCTGCAAGAAGTCCTGCAACTTGATTCCCGAGTCGTCCAGTTCCAAGTTGCGTCGGCCCTTGGCGCTTATGATTCCGTAGGTGACCGTGTGCGCCAGGCCAAACGGAGCGCCGACCGCAACGACAAAATCGCCGATCTCCATGGTGTCGCTATTGCCGATCCGGGCAGCCTGAAGATTGGCTGCCGATACCGCCATCACGGCAACGTCCGTCTCGCGATCGTCCCAAACCCTTTCGGGATAGATGCGCCGGCCGTCGGCGAGATTGATCTTGATTCCTGACGGCTGCGCGTTGGCGACCACGTGCCGGCTGGTGAGGACATAGAGCCTGCCACCTAACTCGATGACGATTCCGGAGCCGCTCTCCTCCACGCGCGGAGGAAGGCCAAGCTGAAGCTGGAGGGCATGCCGGTTCGAAACGTCTGCCTCGACATGCACCACCGTGGGGCCGACCAGCTTGACCACGGTCTTGAGAACGGCAGCCTGCTTTTCCAGGACCTCCGCCTGGGCATGCAATTGGCGGTAGAGTTCCGCTCGCTGCTCCGGCGTGGCTTGTGACCCCCGCTGGATCGCGGCGGGCAATGCGGTCTGGGCAAAGGCCGAACTTCGATGTGCGCTCGCGATTCCGCCTGCGAGGACGCAGAGAACGGCCGCCCGTCGCGCCCAAAGCGCGGTCTGCGCTTGCGGCTGCCATGCTCGTGCCATGGAAGAGCCCCTGTAGAGTCCTGGGAGAGCCTCGCTGCAGCCTCAGCAGACCGAGGCATCATGCCAGAAAGTCTACCTGCAGACGGCGCACGGATCAAGAAACGTCCAATTCGATGTCGCTGATCGACACCTCGTTGTCGCCGCCGTTGACGTCCAACAGGCGACTCCAATCGACGTCGCTCGAACCGTAGCCCCCCTCGCGTTCCGCCTCGCGTTGGCACTTGATGCACAACGTTGCGTAGGGCAAAGCATTGAGTCGGGCCATCGGAATGCTGATGCCGCACCCTTCGCAAATGCCGTATTGGCCGTCACGCATTCGCTCGAGCGCAATCTCGATGCGCGCCAACTCGCGGCTCTCGACTTCCGCAAGCTGCGAGCTGATTTCGTCCTGCACCGAATCGAGGGCGGCATCCACGACGTCTCCTGACGCCTGGGCCCTCAATTCCTTCAACAAACTCAGGTCTCCGGCCAGGGCCTTGCGCAGCGCATCGCGCCGCTTGATGAGGACCTGGTGCATGTTCAGGATCGCTTCTTTGCGCGTCATAGCTACCACCTCGGCGTCCGATCCTGGCCAGCCTGAAGGTTCGCCCCCCTCAGTTGAGCCCTTTTCGAACCCCCTACTCTGTCTCTGTTACCAAGCCCTTGGCCCGTGCGTCTTCCGCAGTCGATTGACTGCCTGTCAAGATCGCACCCAAACTATACTACGCATCCGGACTGCTGGGGATCAAAAACTTGCGGGTTTTCCTGTTTTCGTCAGACGGGACAACCCGTCT
>CAZFKF010000063.1:0-11706 GCA_964518805.1 uncultured Planctomycetaceae bacterium
GGAGTTGAACGGGCTGGCTGGTCACCGGGGATGCGTCGAACACGCGAATCGGCTCGCGACGCCGGACTGCGCCGCGTCCCGGCTTCGGACGCGACAGCAGTTCCAACGCCTCTTCCAGCGTCACGCTCAGCGGCGAGATGCCGGCCGTCAGCGAACGGCTCTCGTCGCCGCACTTGACGTAGGGGCCGAAGCGTCCGTTGTGCGCGGTCACCGGCTGGTCGTTCTGCGGGTTGGTTCCCAACGAACGCGGCAGGGATAGGAGTCCCAAGGCGGTGGCCAAATCGATTTGCTCCGGACGCATGCCTTTGAGGAGCGAGGCGTTTTGCGGCTTTTCCTCGCCGCCCGCGTCGCCGCGCTGGACGTATGGGCCGAAACGCCCGGTCTTCAGATACACCGGTTTGCCGGTCTCCGGGCAGTACCCCAGCGGTTTTTCGCCCTGCGCGGCCTGATCCAGCAAGGCGAGCGCCGCCGCAAGCGAGAGTTCGTCTGGCGCCATGTCCTCGGGCAGGCTGGCCCGCCGCTCGCCTTGCTCGACGAAGGGGCCGAAGCGGCCCACGCGAACGTAGACCGGCTCTGGCTTCACTCCCTCAACGACGGGCGTGCCGATTTCGATCCGGCTCACGTCGCGGGCGCTGATCTCGTCGACCTTGCTCTCCAACTGTGGCTTCAAGCCCGGATGCTCGTTGCCGAAGTAGAACCGCTCCAGGTACGTCAGGTGCTCCAACTCGCCGCGGCTGATGGCGTCGAGTTCGTCTTCCATTTGGGCCGTGAACTGGTAGTCGACCAGGTTCGGCAGGTGGTTTTCCAGAAGTTGCGACACGGCGAAAGCGACCCAGGTGGGCACCAGGGCGTTGCCACGCTTGAACACGTACTTGCGGTTGAGGATCGTCTCGATAATGGCCGCATACGTGCTGGGTCGGCCGATGCCCATTTCTTCGAGGGCGCGGGTCAAAGCGGCTTCGCTGTAGCGATTGGGGGGCTGGGTCGTGTGTCGCTTGGATTCCAACTGCCGGCACGCAAGCGATTCGCCCACCTGCACCATCGGCAACGACGTGTCGCGATCGGCCAGTTCCGCTTGCGGATCGTCCGAGCCTTCCACGTAGGCCCGCAAGTAGCCCGGAAACTCGATGCTCGTGCCGCTCACCTCGAACACGGCGTCGTCCGCGGCTACGGTGACCGTGATGCGGTGGCCCCGGGCGTCGGCCATCTGGCAGGCGACCGTCCGCTTCCAGATCAGATCGTAAATCCTGAATTCCTCGGGCGACAGCTCCTGGCGAAGGGATTCGGGGAAGTCGAACGGGTGGCCGGCAGGCCGGATCGCTTCGTGGGCCTCCTGGGCATTCTTGACCTTGGTCCGGTAGACCCGGGGTTCTGGCGATAGATACTCGCGGCCGTATTCCGTGGCGATCAGATTGCGGGCCGCCTCGACCGCCACCGACGCCAGATTCGTCGAGTCGGTTCGCATGTACGTGATGTGGCCGTTCTCGTACAGACTCTGCGCGGCCTTCATCGTCTGCCGGGCCGTGAATCCGAACTTGCGATTCGCTTCCTGCTGGAGCGTGCTGGTGGTGAACGGCGGGTAGGGGCGCGTGACATAGGGCCGGTCCTCAAGTCCCGCGACGCGGCATTCACTCTTCAGCAACCGGCTTCGGAGTGACTCGGCCTCATCCTCGCCCAACACGAGCAGGGCCGGATTCTTCAACGTGCCGGTTGCCGGGTCGAAATCGCGACTGGAGGGGAGCGAACGACCTCCGACGGAGATCAGTTCGGCCTCGAATTGCTCGCCGCTGCCCTTGGCAAACGTTCCCAGCAGGTCCCAGAACGTGGCTGGAACGAACGCCATCCGCTGACGCTCGCGCTCGACAATCAGACGCACGGCCACGCTCTGAACTCGGCCCGCAGAGAGCTTGGGCCGCACCTTGCGCCACAGCAGCGGCGAGACTTCGTAGCCGTACAGGCGGTCGATGATCCGCCGGGTCTCCTGGGCCCGCACCAGGTCTTCATCGATGGCCCGAGGGCTCTGGAGGGCTTCGAGGATCGCGTCTTTGGTGATCTCGTGGAAGACGAGCCGGTGAACGGGCACGCGCGGCTTGAGCACCTCGCACAGGTGCCAACTGATGGCCTCACCTTCGCGATCTTCGTCCGTCGCCAGATAGAGGTCCGACGCTCCCTTGAGCATCTGCTTCAGCTTCCGGACCTGCTTGGCCTTCTCGCGGGGGATCACGTAGACCGGCTCAAACCCTCGGGACACGTTGACCCCCAAATGGGCCCAGTTCTCCTTTTTGAATTCCTCGGGAATCTCCTTGGCGCCCTCCGGCAGATCACGGATGTGGCCAATACTAGCCTCGATTGCGTAGGCGGGTCCAAGGAACCGGCCAATCGTCCGGGCTTTGGCGGGTGACTCAACGATTACCAGCGACTTGCCTGGTCTGGATGCAGCTTTCTTGGCCATGTCAAATTGGGTAATGCAGGCAGTGTGTAATGTGGGTTTCCCTTCTCATCGGCATCGACTCGTATCTCTTCAGCATTTTAGCGGCGAGACCAGGCTGACGCGGTTGGCCGTGCGGGCCAGATCGACGACGTGTAACGATTATCCACTCGACGAAAACAGCCTTCGAGGAAGCAACCACGGATAACACCATATAGTTATTTTGTACCACCTGAAATATGGGCAATACCGCCCGGTGACCGGCCCAATCTCGGCCTAAGCCTCTAATAGGGATTGCATTTACGCCGATCGGCCTTAAAATCTTCGGCTTCCCTCGAAATCGCGAACGGGACACTCATAATACGCTATCATGTGGTCTGTCAAGTCGAATTCGGCTGATTAGGCCACTCTACGGAAGGGAACCCCATGGCGCATTTCATGAAAACGTTCCGCAAGAATCGGAAGGTGATGCTTGCGGTGTTGACTTTGTTGGCCATGCTGTCGTTCGTGTTCCTGCCGACCGTCATGGAGATTATGTCGACCGGCGGACGACGCAAGAACCCGGTTGTGGTCAAGACGACCAAGTACGGTTCTCTTACCCAGTCGCAACTCGACCAGTTGATCTCCCGGCGCCAACGCCTGTACGCGTTTTACCAACAGACCGCGATGGCCCTTCAGCGGAAGGGCGGTCGGGGGGGCGCGGTCAGCCAGTCGCTCGGCATGCTTGGCAACGCGGGAAGCGAAGAGGCCGCCGTGCAAGACTGGCTTCGCACACGGAAGGCCGAGGAGTTGGGCCTGAAGGTGAGCCAGTCGGCCATCAACGACCATTTGGCCCTCTTGTCGGAGGGCAAACTGGGCGATAGCGACGTTCGCGAAATCCTGGGACGCCTGCATATGTCCCAGCCGCAGTTGTTCGAGTCCCTTCGTCAGGAGATGCTGTCGATGCGGCTGCTCCAGATGTTCGGAGACAGCCTTGGCGCCACGACGCCCGACCAGCGGTGGGGCTACTTCCAGCAACTCAATCGCCGGGCCAAGATCGAGGCGGTCCCGGTGGCCGCGATCAAGTTCGTCGACAAAATTCAAGACCCATCCCCCGAGGCGTTGCGAGAGTTCTTTGACAAGCACAAGAACAAGCTTGCCGACCTCGATTCGCCGGAGCCAGGTTTCCGCGAGCCTCATCGCATCGATGTCGAGTATCTGAAGGCCACGGTGGAAACGTTCATGAATCCCGCCGCGGTGAGCGAGGCGGCGATCCGGGACTACTACGAGGCTAACAAGGATCGCCTCTACAAGGATATGTTGCCGGAGGGCCCCGCTCCCGTTGCCCCGACGACAGGACCTGCCAAACCCGAGGCCGCCAAGGCGGAACCGGCGAAAGACGCAGCCCCAGGCAAGGATGCCCCCAAGGCCCAGACGCCGAAGAGCGAACCTCCCAAGACCGAGCCGGCCAAACCGGCTTTGCCGAAGTCCGAACCACCCAAAGCCGACGCGCCGAAGCCCGAGGCGGCCAATCCGGTTCCGCCGAAGCTCGAACCGCCGAAGCAGGAAGAACCGAAGGGAAAGGCGGCGCCGACGCCGGACAAGAAGTCGTCGGTGGTTCGCCGGTCGCCGTTCCGGCTTGTCTCGGAACAGAAGCCCGTTCCGGCTGCCGCCCCGAAGGCCGAAGCCACCGCGCCGAAATCGACGCCGGCGCCTGCGAAGGCCGAGCCGGCCGTTCCCAAGACCGAGACGGCGCCTGCAAAGGCCGAGCCGGCCGCAAAATCCTCGCCGGCTCCGGCGAAGCAGCCGCCTGCCATGCCCGAACTGAAGAATGTGCCTGGGGCGATCGGTCCCTCGACCTCGGGTCCGGTGAAGTATAAGCCGTTGGCCGACGTGAAGGACGAGATCCGCAAGACTTTGGCCCGCCAGGCGGCCCAGGAAACGGTTCGCGACGTCCTCCGCAAAGTGCAGGACAAGCTCACGCTCTATTCCACGAAGTGGACGAACTACGAGACGGCCGATCCGCAGAAGAAGGCTTCGATGACGCCGCCGCCGCGGCCCGATTTCGTCGCCCTGGCCAAGGAGTACCGCCTCACCGCGGCCCAGACCGGGCTGGTCTCCTCGCTGCAGATGGCCGGCACGGACATCGGCAAGTCGCGGCAGGAAGGGTCGACGGGGTTTGTCGACGTGGCTTTCGGCAAAGGGACGCCGCTGTATCTGCCGGGGACCTCGCAAGACACGGAGGGAAACAGCTACATTTACTGGAAGGTGAGCGATACGCCCGAGCGCGTGCCGGATCTCGACGAACCTGAAGTCCGCCAGCACGTCCTCAATACGTGGAAGCTCATCAAGGCCCGGGACTTGGCGAACCAGGAGGCCGAGCGATTGGCCGCCGAGGCCCGCAGCACCAAAAAGTCGCTGGCCGGATTGCTCGCCGGCCGGAAAGACTTTCAGGTTCTCAACCCGCCGCCATTCACGTGGCTCACTTTTGGGAGCCTTCCTTGGTACTATCGGATGAGTCCGCCGACTGCCAGCACCATCGAGCAGATCCCCGGCGCGAAGACGGATTTCATGCGCGTGGTGTTCAATCTCGCGGCTGGCGATACCGGAGTGGCCACGGACCAGTCGAAATCCACGTACTACGCGCTGCGCGTGGTTGAGTTCACGCCCAGCGATTCGGTGTTGTGGGATATGTTCGTCACCGACGACTACCGAAGCTACGCCATGGCGGCACGCCACGACCAGGATGTGGCCTTTGTCCGGTGGCGCGATGGGATCACCGCGGATGCCGGCGTGCACTGGGAGCGCGAACCGATCCACGGCCGCGGCGGCGACGCCGACGAGTGAGCGACGGCGCTGCCTCGCAGATGCTCCGAATCCACAATGCTCGTTCCGCGCGTTTTCCGACAAGCATGACAGCGAGGCGTTTCAGCGCAACTTCTCCATCCCTGCCTGGTCACGGATTTCCTTGCGCAGTCTGAGGACTTCGGGACCCGTCATGACCCGGATCGTCCAGTAGAAATCGCGGACCTCGTGCTGAGGGACCTTGTCGGCAAACGGATCCCAGAACCGGTTCCACTGGGTCCAGGACAGTCGCGGCAGCACCACGGCCACCAGCGCGACCAGCACTCTCAGGCCGCCGAGCGCTGCCGCCGATTGACGGACCGGTCGCGCCCGCAACGCTATGGCGGTTGGCACCTTAATCGCCAAGGCGGCCGCTTGGGAGATTGCCAGTTGAGCCAACCCTTGGCTCAATGGGGCGACGTGGCGAGTACCCGCCGATTGGACGGCCGAGTCGAGTTCCACGTCGGTGAGAATGTCTCCGCCGGTATCGGCCACCGCATCGAGTCGCCGGGGCGATTGCCGTGGGACGTCCCACGGCGAATTGCCTCACTCAAGAGGATTGCCAACAGCCCTGCCCCCGAGATGCCCGCTAGAATTAGCACTGCGATCCGAGTTGGCGACGAAAGCTCCCACACCAGATCGAGCCAGGCCCCGAGCAGCAGCAGGGCAGCCATGCCGGCCAGCGCCCAAATCGCACCGGCGCCGCCATCTCGAACGCTGCGCGGGGTGTGGCCGCGGCCAGGACGAGATCGGCCTAGAGACCGGGCCGGTAGCGCAGGTACCCGGCGGCCGTGGTCCTGGCTCGCTCGATGGCCTGAACCGCCCGCTCGGTGGCTGCCATGCTTTGGCTGACGTCGAGGATCACCACGCGGACTGTGTCGCCCGACAGCCGGTCGGCGGCCAAGGGCTCGGGGCCCAGCAGCGGTCGGGCAATGGCCAGGGCACACAGCAGCAGATGCTCGAGCACGTCATTCTGCCCGACCACGACCTCATGAAGACTCGCGCGGATCTTCTGCACCCGGTCTACGAAGTGTTCGACGCGCTGGCGGGCCATGGTGACCGGCCCAGCCTCGGTTACGGTCGCCATCGGAAAGCTCCTTGGATGCCATGACGAGAGCAATCAGCAGCCCCAAGCATCGCCTTAAAACTCTCGTGGCATGGAAGACTCCGTATCGTCTCTTCCCCCACGACATCGCATTGGCAACCCCTCATACGTTGGCCATTCTGCCAATAGCACCTGTCGGGTGCAAATCGTTGGCGGTCTGCTGAAAAGCTAGTCCTGGGTCGATTTCGATCTGGGTGCCAACCGGGGGGGGTGAGCCTGGACGCGTGGGGAGCAACGAGGATGTTGGACCAGCCGCGAAACACAAGGGCGCCGGGCTGGCCATCGCTCAGGGCGCGGCGGGGCTATCGGGCCTTCCTGGGCCGCGGGCCGACTTCGCGGAGGTCGAATTCCTGGAAACCGATTTTGCGCGCGGGGGACTCGGGTTTGAGGCGGAAATCGTCCTTGTCCGGGGCCACGAACTGCGGATCGGCCACCAGCGAGTGGTGGTCCAGGGCGAAGCCGATCGTCGGGCTCTTCGTCTTCCATTGATCCCACGTGAGCCCCAGCAGGTCGAGCGGTTTTCCGCTGGCGTCGAAGTAGAGATTGAAGTCGAGAATCATGCGCCAGTTGGGCCAGCGCTGCTCGTTCCACAGGCGGCCGTTGTTCCAGTAGACGATGTTTCGCATCATGACGTTGCAGTTGGTGTCTTCGCCGCGAGGGGCGTCGCCGTAGCGGGTCCACTGGCCCTGCGTCGGACTGCCGTTCAGAGCGAAGATGTTGTTCCGCACGATGTTGCCCAGGCAGTCCCAGTTGAAATGCAGTCCGCCGCCCTGCTGGTGGTGGACCAGGTTGTTCTCGGCCACAACGCCGGTGGTGGCCTGGTCGAATCCCAGTCCGTATCCCATGCCGTGGTGCACCAGGTTGTTGCGCACCACGGTGCCCGGCTGGATGCCCAGCGTGTAGATGCTCGAATGCGATCCCAACAGCGTGCCGATGTGGTGCACGTGGTTGAATGCGACGAGATTGTCGCGCGTGAAATCGAAACCGTAGCCCCAGTTCCAGCCGACCGAAATGCCCCACTGCCACGTTCCGCCGATGTCGTTGTGCACGACGCGGTTGCCGCCGCTCTGGCCGATCCACACCCCCACCGAGCCGAAGTAGCTCTTGGCGCTGTCGCGGAGCACGTTGTCGGCCACGAGGTTGTCGCGGGCCTCTTCGCGGGGATCGCGGAACTAGAGGCTCTCTCTGCCGGTCCCGGCGCCTTCAGAGATCATGGCCGAATAGTCGCCGATTTTCACCCCGCCCGCCCCGAGGTCGTGGATCCAACTGGCGTGAATGCGGTTGCCCACGCATCCGCGCCCGAGTTCGACGGCCCACGAATCGGCGTTGAAGAACTCGCAGTCCTCGAACGTGCAATGGCATGCCCCTTCGGCGAAGACCATGGCGGAGACGGCGATCTCGGCCTGTGGACAGGCGAGGCCCTTGTCGGGGAGCGGCCATGCGGTGTGGGCGAACCGCAGCCCGCGGAACTCGACGTGTTGGACGAGTTGCCCCACCTCGGGCTTGCCTTCGAGGCGGACCAGTTGCTCCAGAACGGGAGCGATGACTTCGGCCCGGTCCATCGCCTCGCCGGGCCGCGGGGCGTAGAGGACGACGCGCCGCGTGCGATCCAGGCCCCACTGCCCGGGCTTACCCAGGGCTTCAAGCACATTCTCGACGTAGTAGCCGGTGCTCCACGTCAGCGGTCGCCAACTACCGCCGCGGAGCATCAGGGTATGCGTCGCCGGATCGATCTTCTCGACCGGCAGCCGGGCCTCGGTCCAGAATTGAAGCACGACGACTTCGACGTCGCCCTGTCGGGCCCAACTCTCGCGAAAGTCGCCGGGACGATAGTGGAACGCCGAGGCGTCGGGCGTCGCAGCGCCGGCTACGGGGAAGATGCCGCTCTCGGGCACGCGCGGCCGAAAACACCACTGGCCGTTGACCCAAAGCTGGCGGAACCCCTTGCCGGGCGCAGCGGCATCGGGGACCTCGGCTTGCCACAGCCCCTTGTCGGCCGGCTTCCAGCCCGAGATGCGCCGGCCGCCGCTGAGAAGCGGGCGTTCGCCGCGAAACGCCCGGTAGACGACTGGTCGCTCGGTCGTTCCGCTGTCCTGCGGCGCGAGCGCGAACGGTTGCTTGAGGAAGTAGGTGCCGCCGCGGACCGAAACGTGGACCGGTCCGTCCATGCGTTCGGCGGCCTTGAGGGCACGGATGGCGTCGCGTGCTCGCTCCAGCGAAGCCAGGGGGCCATCGCTCCGGCTCGCATTCGGCTCGGCGAGCGTTCCGGACCAGGCATCGTTGCCGTTGGTGGCGACGTACAGTTCGACGGCGCCGCACCGATCGGCCAGCCATCCGGTCAGGATCACCGTTGCCAGCACGAGACGCGAGTTCATCGCATGACTCCTCAACGATAGGGTGGGTCGTCTGTCGAGATGCGGACAGGGCACGATGCCGACCACCAGGGTAGCCGGCCCGCGGGCCGGTGTCGAGACTCCGGGCGCGCTTGTGTTGCGCTGGGCGAGTCGTCATAATCCGGGGCGCCACAGGGGTCTTCGGAGTGCGACGGTTCTTCAGGGGTTTCTCGCAGTCCGCGCGGCTTGGGGGCGCGACGAATCTTCGCACTTCAACGCAAGACGCCGGCTGGCTCCCTGTCACTCACCACGAACCCAGGAGTTGCAGTCATGGCACACCACGATGAGTCCCATTGGGGATGCCCGTGCTGTTGCGGCATGGTTCGACGCGAGTTTCTCAAAGAGGTGGCGGTCCTTTCGGCAGGGGCGGGCGCGGCGGCCGCGATGGTAGGCCAGACGCTGGCTGCGGCCGTCGACCCGATCCCGCGCATCGAGAAGAAGCCGCCGGTCGTGAAGGTCGGATACATCCGCCATCCGGCTGCGTTCTCGGGCGGGTGGCCGGGCCACGGGTTCAACAACGATTCGGCCTGCAAGCAGTACACCGAGAAGCTTCAGGCGATGGGCAAGGAACTGGGCATTGCGATCGACGTAGCCGACGCCAACGTGCCGTTCAATGATGAGGCGGCCGTCGATCGGTTCATCGCCAAGGTCAAGGCCCAGAGGCCGGACGCCTTGCTGCTTTGCCCGATGGGGATCTACACGCCCTGGGACAAAGCCAACAAGGTGCTTGCGGCCACCGGCCTGCCGACCCTGGTGTTCACGCAGATCGGCACGAGCTTCACGATGAACACGACGCCGCTGGCGGGCCGGCAGGGCGTGTATCTGGTCAGTTCGCTGGACATGGGCGACGTGCGCCCGGGCCTGGAGATGGTCAAGGCGCAGAAACGCATCGCACAGAGCCGGCTCCTGGTGCTCAAAGGGGGCGTGGATCAGGAGAAGACTTTCGGCAAGATCGGCACGCGGCTGACGTACGTCTCGGAGCAGGCGTACGTCGATGCGTATCACAGCACGCCAGTCAACGACGACGTGCGCGGCGTGGCGGAGCGAGCGATCCGCGAGGCCAAGGAAGTGCGCGAGGTGAGCAAGGAGGATATCATTCAGGCCTCGCGGCACTATTTCGCTGCGCGGAAGCTCATGGATCAACACGGGGCCGACGGCATCACGAGCAACTGCCTGGGCATGCTTTTCGGCCGCACCGGCACGCCGTGCCTGGGCTATTCGCTGCTGATGGACGAAGGGATCCCGGCCGGATGCGAAGCGGACGTGGGCTCGGCCGTGACGATGCTCTTGAGCCACCATCTGCTCGGCCGGCCGGGCTACATGGCCGACCCGCTCGTCGACACCGCCCAGAACCTGTTCGCCAACGCCCATTGCAACTGTCCGACGAAGCTCGACGGGTTCGGCGGGAAGCGGGAGCAGCACATCCTTCGGGCGCATCACGGAGGCGGGCACTGGGTGTCGTTGCAGGTCCTGTGGCGGCTCGGGCAGGTATTCACGTTGAGCCGCTTCCAGAAACCCGACTTGCTGATCGTCGACCGGGCCAAGGTGGTCTGCAACTACGAAAGCCCGCCGTCAGCCGCGTGCATCACCAACGTGGGCTCGGTGGTCGAGGGGGCCGAGGACGATCCGCATAAGGTGGGTGGCTTCCACGTCCTGCAGATCTATGGCGACCATGTGAAGAAGCTCCGCGCGTATTGCCAACTGTACGGCATCGAGGCCGTCCACGCCTGGGACCCCCGTTGTTCCTTCCAGTTCCAACCGGAATGCGCGTGACGTGCCGGACTATTTGCGAATCTGCCGGCGGACTTGGCGCACGAAGCCCTCGAACGTGGCCGCATCGTTTCCGGCGCTGCCGATGTCGAACCCTGCCGGGCCGTCGTGGGTATGGAACCGGGCGAAGCGAATCCGGCGATGGGGGTACGCGACGGCCAATAGCACGGCACCGCAGAGCAGGATACCCAAGCCCCCGTAGCCTATGATCCCAATCGCCGCGTTCGGCGCGCTGTATGTGGACACTGCGAATGCCAAGGCCCCGAGGGCGATGATCCACCCGGCGTAGCGATACATGCGGTAGCGAATCGTGATCTCCTCGAAATCCGCGCGGAGCGCCGCCAGTCTCACGACGTGCTCGAACTTGCGGTTGGGGAGCCAGCGGGCCCGAACGACGACCCGGTCGTCGTACAAAACGAACTCGCGGCGCACCTCCAGCAGACGCTCGGTGTAGGTTGCGAGGGGTTCTGTGCTCACGGCTTCGCCGCCAACTCCTTCCTACTCGTGCCGCAGGGCCTCGATGGGATCCATGGCGGCGGCGCGCATCGCCGGATAGAGGCCGAACAGCACGCCGATCGTCACGGCAATGATGAAGGCCAACGGAATCGAGAACGGCACGAGGACCGGCTCGACGGTCTTGATCACGTCCGGGAGTTGGGAGATGACTTTCGGAAAAGCGTCTTCCACGGCGCTCTGGACAATCGCCGTGATCGGCCGGCAGAGCAGTCCCCCGAGCACGCCCGTGATACCGCCCACCGTCGATAGCGATATGGTCTCGACAAGGAACTGTCGGATGATGTCGCGGCGTTTGGCCCCGAGGGCGCGGCGGATGCCGATTTCGCGGGTCCGCTCGGTTACGGTGGCGAGCATGATGTTCATGATGCCGATTCCGCCCACCACCAGCGAGATCGCCGCAATCAGCCCCATAAAGATGATGAACATCAACCGCGTGGTCCGCGCCTGTTCGAGCAGTTCCAAGGGGACCGTGACGCCGAAATCGGCATTGCGATGGCTGGGACCAAGCGTCTGCTTGACCAGTTCGGCCGTCTCCATGACGTTCTCGACCTTGTCGATCCGGAGCGTGATCTGGCTGAGCTGCACGACTTCGCCTTCAAACGACCCGCTCCGCCGCGTGACCACGAGGTCGCCGATCCGCGTGCGCTGGGTCTCGATGGGAATGTAGACGT